>NZ_JBPYDC010000005.1:0-169619 GCF_051847575.1 Psychrobacter sp. 1U2 | reverse complement strand
CAGAATAAGTCATCGTTATTAATATCTTTCTCTCAGTTTTAAAAGTATTGTATCTTATTTATAAAAGACTGACTATATCAGGTAGCTTATTTATTCTGTTACCTCCAAGGTATAAACTCATTAAGTTTGACAACTGTCCAATAGAGTCAGGTAACTCAGTTATTTTATTCTTTCCAATATCAAACTCTACTAAATTCATTAATTTGCCGATACTATCAGGGATTTCACTAAGCAGGTTATCCGGAATATAAAATATTTCAAGTTCACATAGCTTACTAATACTTTCAGATAGTTTTGTAATTTTATTACTAGATAATGAAAGATTTCGGAGATTAATAAGTTGAAAAAAACTGATGGGTAAATCAGCTATTTGGTTGCAAGCAACATATAGTTCTTCCAACCCTTCTAATTGTCCGATATCTTGAGGCAGCTCGTGTATATGGTTGTAACCTATATCAAAAACTCTTAAGCTTCTCATTTTTCCAATTTTAGCTGGTAATTTATATAAGTGGTTTTGATCGATACGTAACTCTACTAGATTAAACAGTTGATTAATCTCATCAGGCAAGTGAGATAATTGATTTTTGTAAATATGAAGCCATTGCAAATTAGTTAAGTTGCCAATACTAGCTGGTAGTGTTCTTAAGAAGTTTTCTTCAATACGAAGCTCTGAAAGATTTTCCAATGAACCTATACTATCTGGCAGTTCACTTAAACTATTTTCACGAACATAGATTGATTCTAAATTAATTAGTTGACCAATACTAAGTGGCAGTTCATTTAGCCGATTACCTGTTAAATCAATCGCTTCTAGTTTAACTAGATTTCCTAGTTCATGTGGTAGGCTGATTAACTGATTCCTTTCAGCATTAAGATTCATTAACTCATTCAGTTGGCATATGCTAGCAGGCAACTCTATTAATTGATTATGTCCAACATCTATTGTTTTTAATTTTTTCAAATTTCCAATATTACTAGGTAGTTCAGTTAGCTCATGACCACTAACATGAATTTCCATTAAGTTCGTCAGCATACAAACATAATCATGTAAATAAGTCATAGCAGTAAAAGGACGATCGTAATTTTTTGAAATTCTTAAACGAGTCATCGATAATAGCTGGTCTTTATTCCGAGGAACTTCATTCTCAGAGATTTCAAACTCATCAGCCCATTGCCAAATTTTCTCAATCCAGTCTTCTTCAGCATGAGAGTACTCGTATGCAGGTATAGATTTGCTAACAAAGTCATTAGTAAGCTTATAAGCTTCATTTACAGTGATATCTTTTGACTTTAAAATTTCAAGCGCTATATGCTCACGTTTAGTTAATTGCATAGTTTATTAATCTCAATACAGCCAAATAGTGAAAGGTTTCAGTTAGATCTTGCAGTGTGTAAATATTAACGATATAGAAGAATGCAAATGAACCAGCCAAATGTAGCTAGGAATATCTATACGATCAGTGCAGTTTTTTAATCGTATCCAAGAGCTTGTCGGAGTCTATCGTTACGCCAACTGGCTGCCTGCTCATAAATATATTTATGGGCGATATATCTTGCTATGTCATCTACATAGGGCGGTGAGTTCATTGGTGTGAAACTGCTATCTATACTTATACCGCTGTCTTCCATATCGACTAGATGACCATAGGCATCTTCAGTTTGTAACCAGATTGCATTAGCTTCATATGCACTGAGCTCTTCAAGCCGTGATATGACATATACCACAACTGCAAAATCGTATTTATTCCATGAGTAAGTACGTGATCCCCCTTGACGCTGGTAACAAACATCATCCCAGAGACTTTCGAGGCAGCCTAGATCTATTGTAGTACTTTGACCTTGCATCCACCTGATAGTCTGTCTAGCTATTCTTTTTGACAGCTTATTAGAGAGCTCTTTGGAGATATTTAACGCTATCGTTTTTTCTAATTCCATTAACATCCGCCTTAATAGTGAATCAGTTAAAATATTGTGCTGATACGCTTTTTATAGAAAAGCTAATTATATTATTGTTTTAACTAGCAGGAATTTATCTGCATAGCTTCTCTAAGCCTCGGTATATAATCCTAAAGAGCATACTCACGGTAAAATATACTAGTTGCTATCTTAAAAATTGGATTCATAAAAAAGCCACTAATTAAAAGTGACTTGTTTTTGCGCATTCAAATAAATCATATCTCTATATTATTTACAGTACTTGCTCTGTCATACTCGTCTAAACGCTTGCCATTAAGCTGCCAATGATCGAAGGATAGCTCCATTAGCATCTGTTGTCTTTGTTTAATAGACGTCTTAGTCCACTCGTCAAACTGACAGTTTAGCTTACTCTTCAGACGATTTAGCCCTGTATTTTTGCCAATAGTATATTGATCGTTTAGGAGCTTAGTAAGCACGAAATTAGAATGAATATACTCTGTTTGCTTCATCGCAAACCAGTCAGTGGATAGATTATTGTAGTTATTAATGGCTTGATTGATCTGACTTTCAAGTAGCGTGGTATTACCCAGCATATAGGTGTATTTTTCACGATCTTCGTCATTAGTAAAATCACTATCCGCTTCTAGATTGGTCAGCGTTTGCGGTAGAATATGCTCAATTTGAAGCCTTTGTATGTTGTCTTGACTAAGTGGGTTTAGTCCTGCTTGAATGCATAATTCAGTATCTAAGCACCCTAGAATATAGCGCTCTCGGTATTGCGGGTTATAGTCATAATGTCTTATTTGCAAAAAGCTATATCTAAAGTCTGATAGATAGCCTCTTAGATAGGGAATCATGGTTTCATCGATAATCTCCACAATTTCTTCTACGCTACGCATCCCGCGTAGCTTGATCGCCCAATCAGTAAAGCGTCGCTCATAGTTCTTAGTTTGCATTTTAAGCGTATTAGCGAAGAATAAGAAGCTCTCTATTTGCTGTGCAAGATAATTGATCACATCGTCATCACAGTTCAGGTTTAACGCCATTAATAAAATAAGGTGCTGGCGTGAGCGTTGTTTATTGATATAACCAATATTGACCACATTAGGGTATTTGTTAACACCAATTGCGTTAGTGTCGCTGTTCGTAGCTTGGACCAGATAGCTATATCGTTTAGCTGCGGCAACCATTTCATTCACTAAATTTAAAGGCTCGTTTTCGTAGTCCAGTTTACTCTTGCCTTCTTTTGATATGATCCAAGAATACAAGTCATCTTCTCGGATAATACCATTATGGTAACGAGCAATCATAAAGTATCTTAAAAAACGTAGCGGTTTATCCCCTTCATCACAACTCTGAAGGTCGCTAGTTATTTGTTTCCATTTCGTTTTAATAACTTCAAAGTCATGATCCTTAGCTTTACTAAATAGTAGGTTCTTTACTAAGTCCATAGCATTTAAGCCAGCACCACGCTGATTGATGGTTTCAAATATCTTTAAAGCACTACCAAGGTTATCTGATTCTATCACTACTACATTAACGCTAGTTAAAAAGTACTTAGCATATTTTTCAAAGATCTTAATATCTTGTTGGATGTAACTTTTGAAATGTTCTAATATCCGATCATAAGCTTTTTTCATCTTATCAATCGAGCTGGTAACTTCATTCTCGTATTCAAGCTTTTGAATCATTGTATCTAAGTAACCATTACTATCGTCATATTGCAGTTCCAGACGTGGCATGGTCGTCTCTGCTTCCATATCAAATGTGTATAGCCAGTTTTTTGTGATGTCGAGCATATTGCTACTCATACGAGATAATGGCTCTTTATCTCTTAGTGATTCTAGTATATTACGTATGGCACATAAACAGAGTACTATCGTCGTTAGCCTCTGTTGACCATCAATAACATCATATTTACTATCTTTTTTTACAATAATGATTGAACCAAGAAAATAGCTTTGTTGTTCAATAGAGTGGGCGTCAAATTCTTCGTCAATATCAACTAAGAATTGATAAATATGTTTATCTGCTTCCCAGACGTACTCTCTTTGATAATCTGGCACTACAAAATAATATTTATCTAGGTTTTTAATGCTAAAGACCTCTGCGTCGATTTTCATATTTGACCTTAAATTGTTTTATGCGCTTTAAGTTAGTGACAACGTCTTCTATAGAAGTTTGTTTGGTACAAGCAAAGTAGCTTAGCATAAACAAAACCAGACGATACACTGCTTTTGCACAACTGACAGCGTATAATAGATGAAATAAAACTACCTCTAGCGTTCTCACTATGCCCAACCACTACCAAAGCCTTGTCCTAAATCTAACTCAGCAGCCCACTGAACAAGAATGGCTTGAGCTTAAGCATAACTTTCATAGTCCAGAAGAAATAGGCAAGCGGATATCTGCGCTTGCTAATGGCGCATGTTTGGCTGGTAAGAAATTTGGTTACTTGGTGTTTGGTGTCGAGGACGGTACGCATGACATCGTAGGTACAAGCTTCAACCCAAGGACAAAAAAAGCCAAAGGTAACGAAGACTTAGAGCATTGGCTGGTAAGCCGCTTAAGCCCTAAGATTCATTTTGCAATTCATGAGCTAAATATTAACGGTAAAGCGGTAGTACTGTTCGAGATTCCAGCAGCTACCGATACGCCTGTCAGCTTTTTACATGAGCCTTATATTCGTATTGGTAGCGTCACAAAGCTGCTCAAGCATTATCCCGATCAAAGCCGTAAACTCTGGCAAAATCAAGCCGATGATTGGAGCGCTGAGATTTGTCATGAAGCAACGCTTGAAGACCTTGACCCTAAGGCCATTGCGGTTGCTAGACAAGTTTTTGCGGATAAAAACAAGCGGTTGGCTGAAGACGTCAAAGAGTGGGACGACATCACTTTTTTAAATAAAGCCAAAATCACCATTCACGGTCAGATTACTAACACAGCGATTATCCTATTAGGTCGTTATGAATCCACAAGTTTTTTAAGTCCAGCGCAAGCGCATATCACTTGGATTTTAAAGGGCGTTGATGGCATTGAAAAAGACTATGAGCATTTTGAACCCCCGTTTTTGTTAGTCTTAGATGAGGTGTATAACAAGATCCGTAATCTCAATTATCGCTACATGGCGTCAGGTACGCTGTTTCCTGAAGAAGTGCAGCAGTACGATCCTTATATCATTCGTGAAGCGTTAAGTAATGCCATTGGTCATCAAGATTACCGACTAGGCGGACGTATCATAGTAGTTGAAAAAGAAGACTCAACGCTATTGTTTCAAAATAGCGGTGCGTTTATTCCTAAGACCATTGAGAATGTCTTACTGCAAGATGCGCCTGAAGCGAGTTACCGCAATCCGTTTTTGGTCAATGCTATGGTTAATCTAAATATGATGGACACCATTGGTAGCGGTATCAAAAAAATGTATCAGATTCAGTCTAAGCGCTTTTTCCCATTGCCAGATTATGACTTAACTCGTGAAAGAGTAGGCGTGAAGTTTACAGGTAAAGTGCTTGATCAAGAGTACGCCAAGCAGCTAGCGACAGTCGATAACCTTACACTACATGATATTATAGCGCTTGATAAAGTCCAAAAAGGGCAGGCGATCACTGAAGAAGAAGCCGACGCGCTACGTAAAAAGTCACTGATTGAAGGGCGCAAAAATAGCTATATTATCGCCGCTGATGTTGCTAAGCATACTGAGCAGCAGGCGGAGTATATGCAAATGCGCGGCTTAGATGACATGCATTATCAAAGCTTAATTATCGAATACCTCAAAACATTTGAGCAAGGCAGACTAGCTGATTTTGATAAAATGCTTACTAATAAGTTGCCGCAAGTATTGGACGATAAACAGCGTAAGAACAAAGTGCGTAATTTATTGCAGAAGATGCGCCGTGATGGATTAGTCGTTTCTGAAGGTTGGTCTTGGCATCTTCCAAACAGCTAGAAATAGCTAAGAATAGCTAAAAATAGCTAAACCTAGCTACGTTTAGCTATCTGAAGTATTTTAAAAGTAGCCTAGTAGTTGTCTAAGTCGATCGTTCCGCCAGCTCTCTGCCTCTTTGTAAATATATTCGTTCATGATGTATTGTGATATATCATCTACGCAGTAAGGTTGGCTTTTATGTATATGCTCTTCGCCAGTGTCTACATCGTCTAATTGAAAGTATAAATCAATGTCCTGTAACCATATAGCATAGATCTCGTGTTTACTTAGCTGTTCGAGCTGCGATGAGACAAATTGTAAAATCATATCATCGTAGTACTTCCAGAAAGGGGCTTCCTCTTTTTGACGTTGATAACAAACGTCATCCCATAGATTTTTGAGATAGCCCATATCTAGTGTAGTGTTGAAACTTTGCATATACCGAATAGTTTGTCTAGTAATCTTCTCTGAAAGATTTTTAGATAATGCAGTAGCGATATCTAAGGCTATCTCTTTTCTTAAGTCCATAGTGAAAGTCCGTATCTAACTCTTGTATATTGCTAATTAAAGATATATGGCATGTTACTAAACTACGGAATCAAAAAGAAGCAAAAAAATAAGCCGCATTAAGCGACTTATTTTTGGATAGTGCTTAATGAAACCGAGCAGCTATTTTACTCTCAATCCACTGAGTAACCTCACTTTCAACCCATGCTACGCGCCCCTTTGATAGCTTCACTTGAATGGGAAAAGTAGGGTCATAACGATTTGATCTTTTATCAAGCATGTCGTAAATGGTGGTACTACTAAGCCCTGTATAGTGTATGACGTGCTTTAGCGGTAGCATACGCGGCATTTGCGGCATGCTTGGCATTGATGTATTTTGCTGAGTGTTTGCGTTTAAATTTTCCATGATTATCTCCTTCGTAAGTGAATGAGAGCGGTATCTCTCATATACTTACCGAGTCCCATATTTTTTTATGCCATCCCATAGCATCCGTAAGCGTTAGCGAAACCCATAAAAAAAAGGAGCTGACAGATCAGCTCCCTTTTATGCCGTGTACTTGCGGTGTGCTAGCTTACAGTCGTCACGCTCTCTCGTAGTCCTTGCTCAATGCTGGTCACGTTGTGGGTATCTAAGCCATTGGGCACTTGTTTTTGTTTCTGAACTTGTGGCTGACTCGTGAGACCGGCTTCATCTGGATAAAGCTCTTCCATCAGCTCACTTGCTTCATCATCGACCTCAAAGCATGAATTGGCGTAACCTTGCTTAGCCGCTTGCTCTAACGCGCCTTGATCAAAGCCGTGTTCACTCAGCTCATGATCAATCGCCTTCGCTTGCTGTACCGCGTCTTTAAGCGTCACCCCATCACTTAAAGTAAGATCGACAAAGTAGATCGGCGTGCGATAGCTTTGAGTCGTGCTTTTGCCTCGTAAGGTGAGCTGCAATGGTAGACATGACAGTTTGTTACCGGACACCGCAGCAAAGTAACGCAGCCTTGCCGCAAGCGTACGAATACTATTAAAGCCTGTGGTGCGAAAGATAAATGTACCTAGTTCATCGTCCTCGCTAAGGTTAACGTATAGACGACCGTAAGGCTTACAAGCACCGCCTTGCGCTAAGGGGCAGCGATCAGGTGACGGTCAAGGTAGTTGCTCAACGCCATTGTTGGTTCGGCGCTGGCAATGTTCACCGTCTCCTACGCATAACGGGCGACCTGTTTGCCGATCAAACAGCGTGTACTGCGCACGTAGGTTTAGGTCAGGATCATTAAACAGCATGCGTACAGGTATTTGCCGCAGCTTACTGTCATCCCCTTTACGCAGTTTGGCATCGAGTGGATGATTGACCCAGCCGTCTTTATTCTGCACTTGGCTGGTAATAGTGAATTGATCGTCTTTAGCAGGGAGACGCTTGCCGTCTTTATTGATGACGCGTCCAATGCTGATACGACCGAGTACGGGCGGAGTTATGGTTAGACCTTTAATCATAGTGGTATTCCTTGTTTGTTTAATGAATTAACGAGACATAAAAAAAGCCCACCGATTAGGGTGGGCTTTTATATGCTTGCTTCGATTGATTGGTTCTGATTGATTAATAGATGCGTGAATAGTTAAATGACTGACAACTTAGTCGCTTAAGACAACAAAGCGTTTGCTACCTTGGCGAATTTTACTAAATTTATCCATCAGCTCAGGATGGGCTTTAACTACTGCTTTGCTATCTAAACCGACACTGTCTTTCGAGCGCTTCCATGAGATTGCGCCCTTATCAAAGACTGCCACTTCATTGTCTTTGATTAAGGTTTGCAGTTGATGTTTAATTTGATCGTGGCGCTGCTCTAGATCTTCGATTGACGCGCGATAGCTAAGCAGCTTATCGAACAGCTTATTTGCGCCCTCATCATTCTTAAAGTCTATCTTGCTTGTAGGCTTAGGCTCAGGGTAAAGCAGTTTAAGCGCACGAGCGGCTGACTCAGAGTGATCAGGCGTGGGTGGTGTGTCCGTCTCCACGTACTGCCAGAACAGACGCTCATGCTCGATAATTGATGCAATCAAACGCTCATCACGCTCAACCTTATAGATCTTCGCTTCGTGTCCGCATAGCAGTACGCAGATGTGGGCAGCACTTTTACCAGTGACTGCCAGTTGATGCTGCACTTGGCAGGTGACGTATAGCGGTACACCATCACGCCATAATTTTGCGCCATGCTCCCCTGTAGTTTTGCATTCAAGTATTTGTACCTCATCGCTACCTGTCACCGCATAGTCGAGATTGGCAAGCATAAAATGATTATCAGTGTCAGGATGCTGCAAGATGGCATTGACGCGGCGTACCTTGTTTCCTGTCTTTTCTTGATAGTATTTAGCCACCATCGGCTCTAAAGTATTGCCCCAATACAGTGGCGCATAGCCTTCTATGCTCTCATCTAAGTCTGAGCTCATGCGTCCGGTCTTAATCATCCATAGCTCAAGCATCGATAAATATGGATGAATACCGCAAGCAGCAGCAGCGTCACTACTACCTATGCCTTGCTTGCGCACTTCAAGCCACTCTTCACGGCTTAAGTCTTTGGTATTGATTAGGCGCTTGGGCTGAGATGATGTAGTCTGCTTAGGTTTCTCTTCACTAAGGCTAGGCCGGTTAGTCTTAACATTAATAGTAGCAGTCGGCTTTGTTTGCTTAGATTGCATCGCTTTACGCTTACGACGACTTGGCTGAATGGTTGTGTTTAATGCGATAGTTTCCATGATAGATTCCTTATTAAATTAATCGTTGATAACTGATGATCTGAGTAAACGGCATAAAAAAACCACGCTTTTAAGCGTGGTTTAATGTGTGGTGATAAGACAGTTAGGCCAGCATACGTAGCGACTCTTCTAAGCCTTTTTGTTTAAGCTTAGCGCCAGCGCCAAACCAAGCGGAATTTAAGCGATTATCCGTGTTCATCGCACGGCGTTCATGATCCACGTACTCAGTGATACTACAAAGCAGACCATAAGCGGTGTCTTTGGCAGCATCGAGATCCGCTCCGCGTCCTTGACCGTTAAACATTTGCATCACTTTATTCATTGCGCGAGCGTTAGGAACCGCGTCTTTTTCTTTCTTAGCGCTGTTAAACAGAATGATGTCATTATCTTGATCGTTAAACACACGGCTCAAGTAATTAGCTGCTTCTGCTTGGGTAACACGGCGCTCAGACAACTGCTTCATCTCATAGATGTGCTCATCCCACTGATTAACCGACACGCCTAATTGCTGCTTGACCTTGTCCGCATCAAACGAGGTGCTATGCGGCACTTTCACCACACCGCCACTACCATCAGCTAAGCTTACTGCTAGGGTGTTATTACACACCACGCGGATATTGGTAAACTGCGCCGTAGTGGCAAGCGTCCCATCACAAGCCGTTGCCAGTAGCAAATAGCCGTGACTGACATCACCGCCTCTAAGACTGGCTGACTGACCCGTACGTGCCAATGCCCACAGCTTACGACCGCCCTTTAGCACACCTGCGGTCTCAAGCTCAAAGTGTGAGTGCTCAGTGAGATCACGATAGAACTCTAATATCTCTTCAGGTTGTACTTCTTGATAGCGCTGACTGACTACTGATAACGGATCAAAGGTATCTGAGCGATACAAGACCTTTTGCTCGGCAAAGGGCAAGATAAGATTATGCCCTCGATCGTTCTCAGCCATGAAGTTGACGTCTGACGACTCAATACGCCAATCCATACCTGCCTCACGCGCCCAGACCTCAAGCGGCTGCTTAGGGGATAGCTCACTGCCAAGGCCATGCCAAGGGGTGTCGCCAACGTATGCCATACTCTCGATTAAATGTGCCATGATAATTTTCCTTTTGTATTATGATTAAATTGAGTTTAAGTGAATGAGTGAAAGGTGGTGAAGACATGCGAGCAGTCATCACAGCGATATTGTTTATTGACCAGCATTGGCAGCGCTTGATGAGACTGAGTAATCTCAATAAGCGCTGCTACCGTTGTTCCTGCAACCACACCTATAGCAGGATGTACTTTAAGTGTTTTGCAAAGACTAACGCCAAGGCTGACTAATACCGCAGGGGATAACAGTTGATCGATAAGATTGATTTGACTACTATCAGTCGTCTCGTAGACCAAAGATGACTGACAGCTAGGACACAGGGTTTTCATATATACTCCTAAATTTTGCGCATAAAAAAGGCCTGCTAAAAAGCAGACCTTATTGGCTGAAGTCACGTACACACAAACAGGCTGTACGTACTCTCATGGTAATAGTATATATCTGAGATTATTTTGATATGGGTTATAGTCCTCGGCGGTCGGATGTGCGGTATTGACCATGTGCAAAGGTGTTCATGTTTGGGAGCCATACTTTTAATTTTTGGTCATACTTGCTTGGTTGCGTCAGGTAACACGACGTTCTAAGAGCGTTGTTAACTTCCTGTTCGTTATCCTGATGAATCATGCCAATACCTAATTTACCGTTTCGCTCATACCCCTGCTTAGTCTTTTTATTGTGGTAGTTATAATAGGTGCCAGACCCCTGAGTGACCTGCTTCCATTTTTCACCGACCTCTTTTGCGATATACCAACCATTTTGTCTATCATTACCGTCGTATATCAGTAATAAATAGCAATGTAATCCGCCCTCGATGCCACCATGCTCTAAAGCCCAAGCGTAGCCCTGCAAATCTTCAAAGCACGTTTCCTCATTACCAATAAGATCTCGGAATTTGCTCATGTGATGATAAAAATCTTCAATGCTAACAAGGTGGCTTGTTTCTTTGGCGTACTTTAGGTCGATACGTACAAAGAGCAGTCTTTTGTAATGATGAATCAGATGGCGTACATATTTTTCGAGAGTCCTCTTATTTTTAGACTCCTGATAACTAAACACACTACGTTCACGCTTAATATCTTTTTTATAGTATGACAGTGTTTTAATAAGACGCTGTGTTTTATCGTAATCCCAAATGACATCTTCTGGATATTGATCACCAACGATATATTGCGTACTGCGAAAGAAAGCTTCAATGGGCATCGAGTAAATCAATCCATTGTCACTCTCATAGTAATACATGAACGGATGATACAAATCGTTCAGCTCATATATTATCAGGTCAAATATCAATTCATTAGAAATAATATCGACTACCAGTTGGTGAACTTTAGTTAATAAGTTACTTTGATTGAGGTTGGTGTTTTCCATGGTATTTCTCCTATGTGGTTTGTCTTGCACATAGTAGAGCTACATCATATTTTTTTATTCTGACTACTGGTGGTTAGTGAGGAGATAGTCAGTTTGGTAACGCTGCGCTATATAATAATATCAATAACCGGTTAGTGGCACTTACTAATACTGCGGAGATATCGGCGTTACATTATCCTCAATTGTAGGAATCTTGGGTCATATTGATATTTTTTGAGTGAATGGAGTTAGCTGATAGAGAAAAGTTAATGCACTGTCAGTATGAACAGATATTATTACCAACGTTAGATCTAGTGAGAATACGAAGATATATTAAATATATGCTAATTTTTGTATCTTAGCTCAATAAATACTTGTACTTTAGCACTCATTTATACACTATGATAATAATCTAATACTATCTTAATAATACTAGGATATAACTATAATATCACGCGTGATAAATTAAGGATTATATATGTTAAAGGAAGAATTAAGAGGAAAGTCTTTAAGAGATAAAATAGATGACTTGTCAGAAGATCAAGCACATTTTGTGTTGCTAAGTGTATTTTACAGCGGAGATAAATCACGTTATATATCTGAAGATCCAAACCGCTATGCGAGTAAATGCAAGGAAGAACTTTTAAAGAGAACACGTAAGGACGATAAGATAGATACAGTAATTAGCTTTATTGATAATCTCAATACGCTATATTTAGAAAAATATGAGCTTAAATGGCTAGAAGGTAACGAAAGAGCACAGATATTTGTCTACAATTATCTGGTTGAAAATAATATGATATCGCCAAGCCGTTTTGGTATAAGTCGTAAAAAAGATATTAAAGACACAGTTCATAATATTTTAAATAATCTGATAAAAGGATTAAATAATCGAGAAAATGTTATTTCCGATTTAGACTTTAAAAAAGACGTAGTTGAAGTTACTCAAAAGGTATGGCATGTTTTAGAAGCTAACGATAATTACTCTAAATGGTTAAAAAAAGCTGATCTAGATTGGGTACGTAATTATTTAGTGGAAAAGGATCTATACAGATGTGACGTAGAAAATTATGTTGGTAATAACAATCGAGAGCTACGTTTATTAGCATCATTGGATGCTATAGACATAAAGCAAGGACAAAGCTATACGCATTCTCTAAGTAAAACAATTATAATCGATAAAATGAAACGGGCTTGGAGCCAACAAAAATATCGTGATGCAGGTAAGACAAAAAAGCCATACCACCTACCACTGACAAAAAAGACCAAAGCTAGGTTAGAGAAGATGGCACAGGTGCAAGGACTGTCAGAGACAGCCATGCTTGATCATTTGATTAATATGTCTTACGAAATTGACTATACAGATAAAAATGGCAAAGACTTATACTAATCATTATCGATATAACTTTGCAGCTCATCGGCTGTAATACCTTGCTCTAATAGCGCTTTAATTAGATCTTGCTTATCAGCATTTTGTAATGTGTTTGGCTGCTTACTTCCTAGTGACTGCTCAATCTGCTGACGAGCCGTTTGAAAGTCTACCACCTCACCTGTATCTCTGAGAAGGTCTAAAAAGTCAGCCCATACCTGCATGATTTTACGGCGCTCTTCTAAATGCTGCGCGTGGTTATAAACTGCGCGAATGCTACTTTTCTTATCGTGGGCCATCTGCTTTTCAATCGCATCGCCCATATAGCCAAGCTCGTTTAAATTGGTTGAGGCAATGTGACGAAAGCCATGACCTGTCTGTTTACCAGCATATCCAATTTTATCTAGAGCATTATTGATGAACTCCGCGCTGTAGGGTTGATGCATACCAGTGTTGTAGAACACGTATTCATATTTACCCGTGATAGTTTTTAACTCTTCTAGTACTGCAAGCATTTGATTAGATAAGGGAACCACATGCTTACGGGCAATTTTAAGGTTATCAATATCAACGCGCCATAAGCGATTAGCAAAGTCGATATGCTCCCATTTCATCATACGCAGCTCAATAGTACGACAAAATGAGTATGCTAAAAATTTCATCGCTAAGCGTGTTTGATCGTGACCATGATAGCCTTCGATAGCTTGGAGTAGAGCAGGTAACTCATTGATGTCCACATGCTTCATGTGTTGACTTTTGGCTTTAGGGTAGAGCGCTTTGAGATCATCAATTGGGTTTTGCTTAATGATACGTTCGCGCTTGGCACGTCTCAAAATATTATCAACTAAACCGATGGTACGTCTGGTCACTTCACGTGGTGGCTCACCATTTTGATTGACACGCTTTTCAATAGTATCGGCCATTAACCTACAGTCCTCGAAACTCACATCTTTTAGTGCAATGCCTTCAAAGTGTGGCAACACGTCTTTATGCATACGATTATTGTCTTGCTGATAAGTCCGTGGCTTAACGTTACGCTTACGCTCAGCGAGCCAATCTAAGGCATAGTCATTAAATTTTTGTGCGTGGATATTTGCAAGCTTATCTTGACGCTTTTTATTTTTCGGATCTATACCGTCAGCGAGTAATGCTTTGATCTCAGTATTGGCTTGTCTAGCTTCCGCTAGCGACATAATAGGGTAAGTGCCAAGGGTTATACGCGTTTGCTTACCATCAAAGCGATAAGCGCTTATCCACGACTTTGTGCCTGTATTACGTACCAAAAGCTGCAAGCCATACTGATCGCTATATTTGTCAGGACGCGAAGGCGTGCATTTTTCACTTGGTTTAAGCTTGCGGATCTTACTATCGCTTAACATGTTGGTCTATTCCTTATAAATGCAAGCCTTATGCTTCAAGCGATACAACGAAGACGCTGGTCTAAAGCTCAATTATAATGTTTGAATGTTGGTCTTTTTATGGTCTAATGAAATCATAAACCAACAGATAGACCAACACAAGCCATGGGATAGATGGGTCATGTTCGGATAGATTAGGAAAACGCTGGGTATAAAAAAAACGCTAGAAGCGTTATATATGAAGGTTTGTAGGGATATTTAGGAAAGAGTAGGACAACGTAGGAAAACTAGAATTAAATAAGATTGGCGGTGACGGAGGGATTCGAACCCTCGATACGCTATGAACGTATACACACTTTCCAGGCGTGCGGTTTCAGCCACTCACCCACGTCACCTTTTTTAGACGGCTTAGTATAACGGATACGATTTGAATTGTCACGGTTTGCGCTTTATCTTTCTTTATTAATAGCTGCCTGCTAGGATAGCGCATCAGTGATTACAGTAGCATCGATTACACCGGCGAAAGGTACAAAATAACGTGATGAGTTTTGCAATAAAGTATAGTAGGGCGCTAAGCCGTGTCAAAAATAGCCTAATAGTCAGCGTAGGAGCGATGATAACGGTAGGGCTACTCGCGATAGCGCCTGCTTATGCTGATGACTTAAGCCAGTGTAATGAGTCATTTTATGGCGGGGTTTATCCTGAATTTATCAATGATAAGCTTAGCGCCAACACACAAGCACTATGTATGGACGGCTTTGCGGTCATGTACTCAGGGGTGACGCGCACGCCGTTATGGTCTGCCGAGTATCTGACTCGCGCCCGTCTCAATCAAGCCAAAACGATTGACCGCGAAGATAGCTTTCATGAAGAGAGCCGTCTGCCAGAATCTGCTAGAGCGTCATTAGACGATTATTCAGGTTCAGGCTATGATAGAGGACACCTTGCGCCCAATGCCGATATGGCCACGCGCTCGCAGCAGTACGATAGCTTCAGTCTTGCTAATATCGCGCCACAGTCGCCGCGCAATAACCGCTACATTTGGCGCAACATCGAATCTGCTACGCGCTATCTGACGCAGCAATACGGCGAAGTGTATACCGTAACCGGGGTGGCCTTCACGGATAAAAAGACAAAGCGCTTAAGTAGGAAAGTGCTCGTACCGAGTCATTTTTTTAAAGCGGTTTATATTCCAGCTATCAATCAAGCCGGGGTTTATTATGCGCCTAACGATGAGTCTGAGCGTATTGAGGTGATTAGCCTTGATGAGCTTAGCGAGCAGATAGGAGTAGAGGTGCTACCGGTGTTAGATAGCGCGGTAAAGCAGCAAGCTTTGGCATTGCCATTAAAAGCAGGGGAGAAGATAGATGCTCCCACTGAGCCTAGCGAAGAGCCACTATGGCTGATATTTGTCTTAGCTTTAGTGGATTGGATAATGACACAGCTGCAAGCGTAATCACGGTCATTCATGCGATCTAAATCATAGTCGCTAAAAGGCACTAATAGGCGCTAAAAGGTATTATAAGAATGTAGCTAATGAGGTAAATAGCTTAATAAACGTCAATGATCATTGCTGATCACTATTTTTGGTAATTGGAGTAACTCATGATCGATCCTTTTGCAAATAATCATCAAAGTATGCAAATTGGTGAGTTGGTTATCGAAAATCAACAAGGCAAAATTATTATCTACGGTGATTTAGATTTATACTTGACCGAAGCTGGATTTGAGCAGGCAAAACAGCTACACGAGCTTACCACTAAGATATTAGCGCAGTTTGAACAAGCTGATCAGTACACAAATATAGATGACGTGTCAAAATCAAATGATGACTGGTCAGATGACAATATTGATAATCCGTTTTTGTAACTATTTGATATAGTTATGAATTAGAGAAAGAAATCTTTATAAAAAATTACTAGGCAAAATGTTTTTTTTGCCTATAATGTAATCAGACAGCGCTTGTACTGTTTCGATAAAGACTACTTTAGTCGTTATTAATCCAGATAAGTAGAAAAGATAACTCACAGAATGAACCTCTTTTTTATTTATATTGGATACAAACAGTTCTAGTCGTAGAGATTTTTTTAGGGACAAGCGCAATACACGCAGCTTATTGCACAATCATTGAAGGGAGTCGATCTATGAAATTATTTACAAAAACCGCTTTAGCA
Source organism: Psychrobacter sp. 1U2 (assembly GCF_051847575.1). NCBI lineage: Bacteria > Pseudomonadati > Pseudomonadota > Gammaproteobacteria > Moraxellales > Moraxellaceae > Psychrobacter > Psychrobacter sp. 1U2. Next base: position 153,184 of record NZ_JBPYDC010000005.1, on the reverse strand, counting down.
GCCGCTGGTATTAGCATGGCAACTATGGCATTTGCCGCTGACCCATTGCATAACACCACTTGGCAAACTTATGATGATGGCAAGCCTAAAGGCACAGTCAAAATCACTGAGTCTAATGGTGTATTGACTGGTAAGCTTATTGGTACCAACTCAGCCAAAGGCAAAAAGCACGTTGGCATGACCATTATTTCTGGTCTAAAAGCTGACGGCGGTGGTAAATATAGCGGTGGTAAGATTACTGATCCAGAAAAAGGTAAAGACTATCGCATGACAGCTAGCTTGAACGGTAACACCCTAAACCTAAAAGGTTATATTGGACCATTCTCACGTAGCCAGCAGTGGAAAAAGAAATAAGGTAAACTTTAATACTAATGCGATAGTGAGTGTTTACTGATTAGTATATAAGATGAACCGATATAAAAAATCCCGCATAGCCAATAGGCTGTGCGGGATTTTTAGTTAATGGTTTTAGATCGTTAATAGCTTTATATTACTAACAGCTTTAGAACGTCAATAAAAGCCTCTATCTGACAAATTCAGGATAAGCTTCCATCCCGCACTCAGCGATATCCGCACCTTCATATTCCTCTTCTTCAGAGAGACGCAGACCAAAAACAGCTTTGATAGCTAACCAAACCAATAAGCTTGCTACATATACCCAAGCAAAGATTGTAAGAGCGCCAACAAGCTGACCGACAAAGCTAGCTGCTGGGTTAGTAATAGGGACAATTAATAACCCAAAGAAACCAACCACACCATGCACCGAAAGCGCGCCGACAGGGTCGTCGATTTTCATTTTATCGAAAGCGAGGATAGATAGTACGACAAGGACACCTGCCGCTACTCCAAATAAAGTAGCTTGTAGCGCAGAAGGCGTAGATGGCTCGGCGGTGATAGCCACGAGACCCGCTAATGCACCATTTAAGAGCATAGTCAGATCAGCTTTGCCAAAGATAAGTCGAGCTAATAACAGCGCTCCTATAGCGCCGCCTGCGGCTGCGGCATTGGTATTCAAAAACACCATAGCTACAGTATTAGCGCTAGCGATATCTCCTAGTTTCAGTACTGAACCACCATTGAAACCGAACCAGCCCATCCATAAAATCAAAGTGCCTAGCGCGGCTAGTGGTAAGTTGGCACCAGGAATGGCGCGTATCTCACCTTTAGAGCCGTATTTTCCGCGGCGCGCTCCCAATAGTAATACACCCGACAACGCTGCTGCTGCCCCCGCCATATGTACAATGCCTGAGCCTGCAAAGTCAACAAAACCTATAGCGCCTAAATTATATAAGCCAAAGACATCTTGACCGCCCCAAGTCCAGCGGCCTTCCATAGGATAAATAAAGCCTGTCATGATTACGGCAAATAACAGAAACGACCACAGTTTCATACGTTCAGCGACTGCACCTGAGACGATAGACATACAGGTCGCGACAAACACTACCTGAAAGAAAAAGTCAGCGGCTGCTGAATAGACTGAGTCACCGCCGAAGCCGTTCTCCGCCGAAGTGGCTAGCGCGTCTGCTACTAGCGTGCTGCCGCCTACGATGCCGCTTAAGAATAGCTCGCCGCCATACATAATGGCGTAGCCGCAGATCATATACATAGTACAGGCCGTAGCAAACAGCGCGATGTTTTTGGTTAAGATCTCAACGGTGTTTTTCGAGCGCACCATTCCTGCTTCTAACATCGTGAAGCCTGCGGCCATCCACATGACTAGCGCGCCACAGATCAAAAAATAAAACGTATCGATCGCGTACTGTAACTCAAAAATCTGACTTTGCATTTTAATTCCCCCTTGAATTGACAATGCAGATATCGGGCTTGCCGATAATTAAGGCTGTTTACCGTTTCTTGCACCAGTAGTGGGCAAGTAAGGTTTTACACTTTGACCGTTTAGATAGCATCAGGACCCGTCTCGCCGGTACGGATACGAATGACTTGCTCTAAGCTCGTGACAAAGATTTTGCCATCGCCAATCTTGCCAGTGCTAGCGATACGAGTGATGGCTTCGATAGCCGGCTCGACCATCTCATCAATGACAGCGACTTCTACTTTTACTTTTGGCAAAAAATCCACGACATATTCTGCACCGCGATACAGCTCAGTGTGTCCTTTTTGACGTCCAAAACCTTTTACTTCAGTGACAGTCACGCCTTTGACACCGATGTCAGAGAGCGCTTCACGTACATCATCGAGCTTGAAAGGTTTTAGAACCGCAGTGATTAACTTCATAAGTGTTATCCTTACATGAGTGAGGCTACAAAGAGGACACTATCAGGAAGTATTCGCTGTATTACTCCTCTTTTGTGCTTACTAGTAGTCATTCAAGAATTGTGCCAAGCCTACTCAAGGGGGAGGTAAGTTTGGTGTCTTAAACGACTTTAGCGTGTCATAAACAAAGGGGTAAACAATACAACCAGACGATTTATCGATGTAGCACTGGCTTAAAAAGAGCTTTATTATAACGAACTTATAAGCCTTCGGGGAGGCTATACCCTGCTGAGTTACTAAAACATCATATAGAGCAGGGAATAGCGGCTATCAGAGGATTGTAGCAAAGGCAGGAGCAAAGATAGGAGCAAAAACAGGCGTCTGCTACGAGCAAAAATGAAAGTATTGAATAGATGTAAAAACCAATCGCAGCTGAAAAAATAGCGCTTATCCTCTAAGAGCGGTAAGCGCTGTGCAACAGAGGATTGAGTGTAGAGGGTTAATGATAAGGTGTTAATGATCAGATACTGATAATCAGTCGGACTGAATATGAGAACTGGCTCTAACAGACTAGAGCTTCGGAAAAAGTAGATACGGCGTTTTGGTACTGACGAGCAGTTTTTTGGTATCGCTACCTCGTAAGATCTCCCGCAGACGCGATTGCCCAAAAGCGCCACTCATCAGCATTCCAATCTCATGCTCGTTTTGGTAATAGGTGAGAGCAGCACTGACATCACGGCAATCTAGCAGGGCTTTTTTGGCGTTGATACCCGCTTGTTTGAGACGCGCATAAGCTTCACGCAGAGCATCGCAGTTGTCGTTATTATTTTTACCGACCATTACGATATGAATGGTTAAAGCGCGCACTAAAGGCGTTTTGCACAGCCAATCGAGCATCCGGTGGGTGGTAATGCGGTTATCAAAAGCGAATAGTGCGGTAGTAGGGAGCAAAAATGGTGCATGAGTCACCAAAATGGGGCAGTGACTCAATCTGACGAGCTGGCTTAAGGTGGTTTTGCAAGTGACGTGATGACCGATAACGATCAATTGTGACTTTTCATCCACATAGTCGATACTCTCGCTGAGGTTTTCGTGGCGATGTAAAGTATAAACTGGGCGTTTGTGCTGATGCTCTTCGCAGTAAGCTTTGGCTTGATGCAGCAGCAATCTACCTTGAGCTTTGAGCTCAAAGTTGCTTAAGTGCTCATGGCTAGTGAATTGGTCTAACAAATGACTTTCATCATCGATGTTTAGGCAGCCAGAATAGTTTATCGCTGCTTTTTGCTGCAAGCTTGGCACAGAATGCAACAAGCCAATCGGCGATTGCAGGCGGTTGGAGGCCCACATGCTCGCGTCCAATACCGCTTGCACGTGATCAGGACAATCTAGACAAGCAATGACACTATCTGGCTTTAAATTACTCATAAGGCAACCGTATTAGCTAAATGACACAAGCTATCTAATCAAGCAATCCAATATCGCGGCGATCATGGATAGAGAAGCGATCGATCAAAGTACGACTGGCATTGTTTAGTCCAACTACTTTGACATCAATACCCTCGCGTTGCAAGCGCATGACGAGCTTATCAAGCGTATCGACTGCGCTGACATCCCAAAAATGCGCTTGGCTGACATCGATATGAATGGTATCTAAAGCTTCTTTGGTATCGAAACTGTTGAGAAATTGCGTGGTCGAAGCAAAGAACACTTGCCCTTGCACATAGTAATAGCGCGTATTGGTACTATCGTCATAGTCGCTATATATGGTCAAGAACTGCCCGATCTTATTGGCGAAGGCTAAGGCGGATAACAGCACGCCAACACCGACACCATACGCCAGGTTGTGGGTAATAACCGTCGTCAATACGGTTGCTAGCATCACAATATTAAATGACATAGGGTGGGTCTTAAACTCGCGAATAGATTGCCAGTTGAAGGTGCCAATAGAGACCATAATCATCACCGCCACTAGCGCTGCCATCGGAATTTGACTGACCCACTCGCTCAGGAATACCACCATAATCAGTAGCACAACGCCCGCTATTAAAGTCGATAAACGAGTACGTCCACCAGATTTTACGTTGATCATCGATTGACCGATCATCGCACAGCCAGCCATACCACCAAAAAACCCAGAAACAACGTTAGCAATACCTTGACCACGGCACTCTTTGTTCTTATCACTCGGCGTATCGGTGAGCTCATCAACGATGGTTGCGGTCATCATCGACTCAAGCAAGCCAACGATAGCCAAAGCAATAGAGTAGGGGGCGATGATAAGTAACGTCTCAAGGTTGAGCGGAATATCTGGCAATAAGAATACCGGCAGCGAATCGGGTAGATCCCCCATACTGCCGACATTACGAATGTCCAGATTCATGTACATCGCAACCGCCGTCAAACCAACGATACAGATCAGCGGTGAAGGGATAATTCGGCCAATCTTGGGAATGAGCGGAAACAGATAAATGATCGCGAGGCCTACCGCCGTCATGATGTAAACGGTCATGCCGACCCGCTCCGTCATTGGATTGAGCTCAGGCAACTGGGCGGCAAAGATCAAAATCGCTAGCGCATTGACAAAGCCTATCACCACTGAGCGCGAGACGAAGCGCATAAGATTGCCAAGCTTTAAGATACCCATCACTACCTGAATACCGCCGCATAACAAGGTTGCCGCTAGTAGATATTGTAGCCCGTGATCAGCGACTAGGTCGACCATCACTAGCGCCATTGCACCGGTAGCCGCCGAGATCATTCCAGGGCGTCCCCCAACGAAGCTTATGACGACAGCGATACAAAAGGAGGCGTACAAACCTACTTTTGGATCAACGCCGGCGATAATAGAGAAGGCAATTGCTTCTGGAATCAAGGCGAGGGCGACGACGAGTCCTGACAAGATATCGCCGCGAACATTAGAAAACCACTCATCACGTAAGTTATCAACAAAAGATATCATAAGTAAGCTGCATACAATAAAAGACAAAAAGGGAGTCGCTGATCGTGAGCTTATTATCTGCTGATAATAGTCACTGACAGAGCTAAGGCGTGGCTCAACAGACTGCGCCTGTCAAACGGTATGGCACTTGCACAGCAGCAAAAGCCAATAACGAGTAGAAGTATAATAAAGGTGTTCAATCATAATATGTGAGGCAATCAGCTCACTGGCACAATACCAAAACGGTAAAGATCATCTGATTAAAATGAATACTAGTGGCAAAGGTATGCCGCTAGTGACAACATGCTAAACTAATAAAACTAAGCAGTTCGCCTTCGTAGTTAATCTCTAGCACGCAGTCATTCGCAAGTAGCGATAAAAACATGGGCATAATAGCATAAAGTGGCAAAAAAGCAGTACCGAAATATCAACGATACCGTTATGATACTTATACTAGGGTCTATTGAACATTCGACCGTGGCACTGACAGAGACTATTTTTTGGGCGATTCGAAGATAAAAATAGTAAGACGAGTCTTTTAAGCGCCTGCTTTTAGCAATGGACCGGCAAAAAATAGCCCTGACTCCAGCTATTTATAAAGAGGAGCTGATGCTAAAATCGCTCTATTCGTTGTAAAAATTTAGCCAATGCAATGAGCATTATCTGCAACTTTCACTTAGACTAGACCACAGCTTTGATTAACTAGTAGCTATCAGCAGTGCTCATTTGTGAATGTTCAACAGACCCTGATCGCTCAAAATAACGTGATTACTCTCATTTGTGATCAACTATTTCAGAGCGCTTCCATAGTTTAAGAGAAGGAAAGTATATGTCGACCTCTGCAGCACCAGCGACATTGATTCATAAAGGCAGTGGCTTACAAGTGGTCGTTGGCTTAGGACAGTCCGGATTGTCAGTAGCACATTATCTCACCGAGCAAGGCTACCGGGTTGCCGTCACTGATAATCACCCTACGCCAGTATTGGCTGAGCAGCTACCAGCTGCGGTTGAGATTCGTCAATTTGGCGGCCTTGATAGCGAGTTATTATTACAAGCGGCGCGCATTATTATCAGCCCTGGCATCTCTTTAGCAACTGAGGCCGTAGCGCAAGCGCGGCAAGCTAATATCCCAGTCGTCAGTGATATTCAGCTGTTTTGTGAAGCTTGCAGTGTACCGATAGTCGCCATCACTGGCTCCAATGCCAAAAGCACCGTCACCACCTTAGTGGGACAAATGGCGAGTGACGCTGAGGTGAAGGTAGGCGTCGGTGGCAATATAGGCGTACCAGCTTTGTGCTTACTAGCTAATAAAGATATGGAACTAGCTGTTCTTGAACTATCAAGCTTTCAGTTAGAGACCGTCAGCAACTTAGGCGCGCAAGTGGCGACGGTGCTCAATATGTCGCCTGATCATCTAGACCGTCATGGTGATATGCTCGGCTATCATCAAGCTAAACATCGTATTTTTCAAGGTGCCAAGTCGGTAGTCGTCAACCGTGAAGACGCTTTGACTCGGCCTTTAGTCGCAGACAACTTGCCTCGTATTAGCGTCGGTATTCATGCTCCTGACAAAGATCAATATGGTTTGATTACCGATCCTGATGGGCAGATTTATCTAGCTCGCGGTACCGAGCGTCTACTATCCGCTGACAGACTACCGGTTAAAGGCCGTCACAATTTGCTCAATGCGCAAGCTGCGCTCGCTTTAGGTGAGCTGGCAGGGCTGCCATTAGAGAGTATGCTCACCACCTTACAGCAGTTTACTGGACTAGAGCACCGATGCCAGTTTGTGGCTTCAGTGACTGATATTGACTATTTCAACGACTCAAAGGGCACTAATATTGGCTCGACTATGGCGGCGGTCGAAGGCCTAGGAGCCGTCTATGCGCCAAAAGATGGTAAGCTGTTATTAATATTAGGTGGTCAGGCAAAAGGCCAACAGTTTGGCGAATTGACGCCGCTCATTAACCAATATGTCAGTCAAGTACTTATCATCGGTGAAGATGCTAAGCTCATTGAGCAGCACCTACGTGATGCTGAGCTTAGCGGCGATGTCCGATTGCACCAGTGCCAGACGTTAGATAATGCTTTTGCTTGTATTCAGCAAGTGACAGACAGCAGCTTATCGCAAGTACAAGCCGTACTCTTGTCTCCAGCTTGTGCCAGCTTCGATCAGTTCAGTGGTTATGCTGAGCGCGGTGAGTATTTTAGTCAGCTCGTGCAGCAGCTAGTGACGCAAGATACCGCCGATAGCTACAGTGAATCCTAAATAAACAGTGTGCAGCTATGACAGCGTGCCACTGGTATAAATTTTATAGTGGATTGACTATGATTAGGCTATAAATTTTTATAAGTGATGGATATTACTCATTATTTACTCTAGGCTATGGTTTATAATAAAAACTGGCATGAGTTGTTTTTTATGTTTCGATGGTGGTGTTCGCTGAACGCCGTATTTTTTGTTTGTTAGTATATTTGAATATTATGGCGCTCTCCTTTTTTTCTCGCTCAAACTCAAGCACCTATGCCAAAGCCAATAGCGATGGCGTACTGTCTCTACCCTCAGCTCGCGCTATTTTGTTAGCGAGCGTGGGTTGCATGATGGTGCTGAGTTTGCTGATGGTCGCTTCTGCCTCTATACCCTTTGCGCTCAGTCGCGGGATGACAGAGCTCTATTTTTTCAAAAACCAATTGCTCTATATGTGCATTGGTCTATTTTTGGCGTTTTTACCCTATAAGTTTGTACCGCTTAAGATGCTGTACCAGACGGGTACGCAGTTCTTTTTATTGATGGTGACAGCGCTGTTATTAGTCGTCACTTTATTTGGCACGCCGATTAATGGCTCAAAGCGTTGGCTCAGTTTGGGGGCGTTCAACTTTCAGGTTGCTGAACTTGCCAAGCTAGTTATTATTATTTTTGTTGCAGACTTTGTGGTGCGCCGCTCTTTTGAGGTGCGTAATGGTTGGGATGGCTTTTTGCGAATCTCACTCGTCATCGGTATGATGACCTTTTTACTATTATTGCAGCCAGACTTTGGCTCATTGGTGGTCATCGTCGGGACGGTATTTGCGATATTTTACATTGCCGGCGCGCCTTATAAGCAATTTATCGCACTAGGGGCGGTAGTTGGCGTACTTGGGGTATTAGCAGTTACCTTAGTGCAATATCGACTGACACGAGCTTTATCGTTCTTAGATCCTTTTGATGATATTCAAGATACGGATTATCAGCTGGCGCGTAGTTTGATTGCTTTTGGCCGTGGTCAGTTTACCGGAGTCGGTTACGGCGAGAGCGTACAGAAGCTTTCACACTTGCCAGAAGCGCATACTGATTTTTTGTTAGCCATCACTGGCGAGGAGTTAGGGTTTGTTGGCGTGACTTTGATACTGCTGCTCGAAGCTTTAATCATCGGTAGCGCAATGCGTATTAGCTATAACGCGCTCAAACGTCGGCAGATGCGCATGAGTTATACCGCTTTTGGTATCGGTATTATCTTTATTGCCCAGACGATTATCAATGCGGCGATGAATATGGGGGCGATGCCGACTAAAGGTTTAACCATGCCCTTCTTTAGCTATGGCGGCTCCTCGATGTTGATTAGCTTAGTGATGGTGGCGCTGCTGCTAAAGATATATAAAGAAAGCCCAGAGATTGAAAAAAGCCAATGTCGTCATTATTAGTAATGAGTCCCTAAAAAATAGCTAATTGCTGTTTATTTCGTAGTGGTGTATTGTCCCACTGGCTGATGGCTTGTCTTAGCATACGCTCTGGCGTATCCAAAGCGACAGGGAGTTGTTGTAATAATTTTAAAGCTGCCGCAAGTAGTGCGCTTGGATCACGAGTATCGATAGGCTGAGCTAGGTTTTGTTTAGAGAGCTTTTGCCCGTTGGCATGACAGATTAGGGGCAAATGATACCAGTGGCTAACTGCTGGCAGGCCTGTCATTTGTAATAAGCTGATCTGCGCGGTAGTCATTGGCAAAATATCCAGCCCACGCATGATGTGGGTAATACCTTGTAAACCATCATCGATACTCGCGGCTAAAATATAATTAATCATGCCGTCTTGCCGACGTACTACCATATCGCCTAAAGTCTGCTGTGGATTATCCCACTGCATCCCTTGAATACCATCCATAAAACCAATGGCATAATCTGGTAGCTGCAAGCGTAGTTTATGTTGTTGCTTGTCTAAACTATCAGCAATACAGCAGCGCGGATAACGTTGCTTATTGGGTGTTGAGTCACTTAAATTCTCGATACTTCCCCAATATCTAGCTAAGCTCTTACGTGAGCATTGGCAGCCATAAGTTAGTGGTGCTAGCGCCGCTGAGAGATACTCGTTATAGATATCGATGCGCTCAGATTGATGGATAACATCACCATCCCACTCTAGTCCAAGCATCTCTAGATCTATCAATATCTGTTCGGTGAACTGCCGATCGCAGCGCTCAGTATCGGTATCCTCTATGCGTAGTAGCCATTCTCCGCCCAAAGATTTGATATGACAGTAACTCGCCAGCGCGGTCGTCAAAGAGCCTAGATGTAACTCACCAGTAGGAGAGGGGGCAAAGCGACCTATAGGCCGCGTCTGAGTATTCAAATGAGCTGAGGGCTCTATCAAAGCTGAGGGCTCTATCAAAGCTGAGGGCTCTATCAAAGCTGAGGGCTCTATTAAAGCTGAAGGCTCTATTAAAAAAGAATCGTTAGTATTTGTAGGGGAGTTCAAAGTATTCGGCTACCGAGATAAGATAATGGCATTAGCATAAACAAGCTGGCTTTGAAAATATATTAGTTTTTAGTAGGGTTTAAGGCGCGTTTGCTTGTTCGAGCTTATTTAATTTTGCGCGTAAAAAAGCGAGCGACTCTATAAAGAGCGCTCGCTTTTAGAATTTACAGATATCAGTAGCGGGTCATTATTGCCCCTGGTTTTGACGCTCTTTCATCTCTGATAAGGTTTTGCAGTCGATACACTGCGTAGCGGTCGGACGCGCCTCCAGGCGGCGCAGGCCAATCTCCACCCCGCAAGTTTCGCAGAATCCATAGTCATCATTTTCAATCTCAGCCATCGACTTATCAATCTTGCGAATCAGCTTACGCTCACGGTCACGGGTGCGCAGTGCTAAGGCAAACTCTTCTTCTTGAGTCGCTCTGTCGTTGATATCTGGCATAGCGCTTGACTCATCTTGAATATAAGTCTTAGTACGGTCAGCCTCACCGATTAGCTGGCTTTTCCAGTCGAGCAAGATCGCTTTAAAATGTTCAAGCTGCGCATCAGACATATATTCTTCGTCTTTGGCAGGAACATAAGGGGTAAACTTTACCTCAGCTGGAGACGTCGTTGAAGTGCTCATAAGGGTATCCTATTTTTCCAAATTAATTCAACAAAACGATGTTGCAAAAGACAAGACTTTAAAAACCATCTATCGCCCTACGACTTGTCCTTTATAGAACGTTTCACCACGGGGTACGCCAATCATATGATAGATAAACCTAGCACCAATGTGATGCGATACGCTATCAATCGCTCATATTAACCTAATAATGATTACTTCCTTCATCATTATTATACTAACCAACGTCCACTGTTTTCTATTATTCATTATGCCACTAAAAACTGGCTACCAAGTATCTAGTCTTTTGACCCAGCTTGCAAGATTGCCATTGTTGGCTAATTGCAACCAGCGATAGCCGGCATGTGCTTGTTTATCATAACTAAAGTCATCCTTATAAGGCATAAACTGATAACAAGTCGATGGTGTTGAGTAGACCGTTACCCCGTTTCGATAACGGACTTGCTCTTGATGAGTATGACCACTGATAATGACCTTTAGGTGCGCATAAGGAGCTACACGCTGCCAAAAGTAGTCGGCGTTTTCTATCATGTGCGCATCTATCCACTCAGAGTACATTGGCATCACGTGATGGTGCACGGCTAATAAGGCCGGCTTATCACAAGTCTCAAGCTGAGCACACAGCCAGTCCATATCAGCCTCAGTCACTGCACCTGAAATCTTGCCAGGAGTTGAAGAGTCTAGCAATAACAGCTGCCAAAAGTCAGTCTCAATCACATGTTGGCTCAGCAGCCGCGAATCCATAGTACGAGCCATCAGCTCGCGTTGATCAAAGGGCAGGTCATGGCTAGATTCGTCGGTGACATCATGATTGCCCGCAATACAAGCAAAAGGTATCTGCGTGTTATGAAGTACCTCAAAAACATAATCATAAGTCGCTGTCTCAACCTTACTGACTAAGTCGCCGGTTACTACTATCAAATCACAGCGAATATCTTCAGCAAGCGCTTGTGCGAGATTGGCTTCAAAGCAATGTCGACAGTTAGGTTTTGCATCGCCATGGTCTTCAGCATTATCTGTACTAGCTAGTGGCAATAAATGCATATCGGTAATTTGCAGAATGTTTAATGGTCCATCCGGATTATTTACTCGATAAGTGGGGTAGCTCAGCATGAGTAAGATCTCTTAGGTCATAATAAATAATAATCCTAAACGCTCTGATAACCTGAACACTTCATGGTCGTCTATTAACCGTTTAACGATTAGATATCTGCCTGTTTATAGCACAGTTTTATGCAGCAACCAACTACTTAGTAAAAGAAAGTCGATAAAGGTAGATGCGATCATCGATAGTATCTGCTCGTGGGTTACTTTTTATGTGCGATTAGTTAGGGTCAATCTAGTGAGCAGTTTTGATAATAATAACGCGATAAAAAATAAAATAGCGAGCACTAAGACAATCGATAGACCGGTTTGTATATCCATCCAGACACTGCCCCAGACTCCCAAAGTCACCCCACACTGGGCCATAATAAGCGCAAAGACGACCATCTGCTTCGGCGATGTTGTCCATAATCTGGCGCTTAATGCGGGCAGTACCAAAAGCCCGCTAATTAATAAGCTACCGACTGCTTGTAAAGCGATCGCACAAAACCCTGCTAATATTCCCATAAAAAACAAGCGCTGCCGGGTCGGGTTTACGCCTTGAATGCGAGCTAGGGCTTCATGAGTCGCTAGTTTGATTTGCGCGGGCCAAATATAGATCAGTAAGGCCAATCCTATTAAGACACTCACCGCTAATATCGGCAAATCCGCCCAATCTAGCTCTAATAAGTTACCAAATAAAAACCCTAATACATTGGCTTGCTGGTCAGTTAGTTGAGTCAGCGTCAGTAAACCCAAACATAATAAAGTGACTGCGACTACGGCTAATACCGCATCCATTGGCAAACGCTCATCGTCAATAACCACTAAGCCGAGCACTACCAGCACGCTGACAATACCGACGCCAAACCCCATCGGCAGCTGCCAAAGTACCGCAAGTCCCACGCCCAAGAGCGTACCATGCGCTAAGGCATCGGCAAAAAAGGCCATACGCCGCCATAACACAAGGCAGCCTAAAGGCGCTGAAAGCAGCGCGAGAATACTGCCAGCAATCCAAGCCGGGGCGATAATGGCTAACCAAGCAGTCATAACTGATATCCGTTAAATAAGCGCTAAAAGGGGTTTGTAGAGGCTTCAAGATAGAGCCGTTTTAATACTGATGGGCTCAAGGTAGCAAGTCGCTAGGGGCATGATGCTCACAAGCGTGATGCTGATGCACATAAGGCTGCTCATAATGATGACCGAAAAGCTTCTGAAACTCGCTCGTGATAGCAAGCTCGCTCGGTTGCCCTTCACAGCAAATGTGCTTATTAAGACAAATAACGCGCCGACTACCTTTCATTACCCAATGCAGATCATGAGACACCACGAGCATCGCACAGCGCAAAAAATCCGGCAGCTCATCAATAAACTGATAGAGCCAAACTTCAGTGTCAGGGTCAAGCCCCTGCATCGGCTCATCTAAGATTAATAAGTTAGGCTTGTCTAGTAGGGCTCGCGCTAATAATACACGCTGCGTCTCGCCACCAGATAAATGACCCATTTGCCGTGATAACAAATGATTTAGCGACAACTTATCAAAAATAAGTTGTCGCTGCTCCGGCTTTAATCGGCGTTTATCCGCCTGTGCTAGCAAGTCTTTGACTCGCAGCGGTAAGATAGGCGGTATTGAGAAACGCTGGGGTACATAGCCGAGCTGTAGGGGTTGATGAGCTTTTATAGTACCTTCGCTAGGAGTGATAAGGCCTAAGATAAGCTTGACTAAAGTCGATTTGCCTGCCCCATTGGGACCGATAAGGCTTACAGTTTCATTGAGCGCGATATCGATACTGATATGTGATAGCAGCCGCTGTCTATCGACATCGTAGCTGACATTATCAAGGCTCAGCAGCTTATCGCTATTATTCCGATTAGTCGGTAAGTTATTTGCGCTCATAGCTGACCTGTGGGTTAAAGAGTGGCTTTAAGCCTGATGTAAACAATATGATAAGAGTTAGAATTTAGAGTGATAAAAAAGAAACTACTGACAAGCTTGGCAGCGGCCGCTCAATTCGATGACGCTATGATTGACCATAAACCCCACATCTTGCTCGGCAAAGCTCATCATCTCTTGAACTGGTAAGCTGCTACATTCTTGTACCCGCTGACACTGCTCACAAATCAAGAATGCCGCGGCGTGCTGAGCGCGAGGATGACAACAAGGCACATACGCATTGATGGAAGTGAGCTGATGAATCAGACCCTCGGCCAACAAAAACTCTAAGCTGCGATAAACGGTCGGCGGTGCGACATTTTTGGTGCGATGCTCGTGGTCTTTATCTAGTAGGCGAGCTTGCTGTAACTGGGTAATCAAATCATAAGCGCCAACAGGCCGCTCAGCTTGCAATATCAGCTCGTAGATCTGTTGACGTAATGGGGTAAATCGCACACCGCGAAGTCGACATTGCTCTATAGCGGCATTCAGGCGGGCACGCACCTCATTAGCACTGAGATGATGAACGTCATGGAGATGATGACTAGTTAATGAACAATGGCTCATAACCACTCCTAAAATAATCGTGCACTTTTTATTGTTATAGTATAACATAATGAAACTTAGAAAATAGATTATTTAATGACAACTATCAAAACCAATTGGCTAAAGTGGCATTATGAAACTGATGAATAAAAAAATACTATCCTCAAAGTCTTGGCTTAAGAGCCTACTTGCAAGTTTTCTAGTAGCAGGTTTGTTTAGCATAAGCGCGCAAGCGGCCAATACCGTAAGCGTCAGTAATTATCCTTTATTTTTGCTGAGTGAAGCGGTGACAGCAGGCGCGCCGTCTGCTAAAAAGCTATTAAATCCAGGTGAAGTGGGGCATCACGGAAGCATCAGCCCAAAAGATATCAAAGCGATTCAAGAGAGTACCTTTGTGGTTTGGTTCGGCGCGCCACTAGAAAACAACTTGGCTTCAACTTTAGACAGTGCGCCTAACGCTATCTCTTTGTTTGCTTTTGATGCTTTCAAGCGTTATCCCATGCGCGATGTCAAAGGCGAAACAATAGCCAATACCTTAGATACCCATATTTGGTTAGATCCTCAAAACGCCAAAGCCATCACGCGAGCCCTAGCCGTTATTCACAGTCATGCCGACCCAAAAAACAAAACGCTCTATCATGCCAATGCGCAGAAATTTGCGCAGCGGATGGATAGGGCAGTTGCCGCTCAAAAACGTAGCGGACAATCTGTTAGAGCTTATTGGGCTTATCACGATGCTTATCAGTATCTAGAACCCAGTCTGAATTTGCAGCTGGTTGGCAGTCTCAGTAGCGATCATCATTTAGCGCCAAAAGCGAGTCAGCTACGCTGGTTAGGTGAGCAGCGTCCAAACAAACGCATGTGCTTGGTAACGCAGAGCAAGCCAGCTAAAGGGCTTATTACGAAGCTACAGCCGGTTAAAACGACTATTCAGTTAGAAGATATGAGCGGGAGCAATGACTTTGTGACAGGCTGGAGTGAGATGGCGCAGCAAATAATGCAGTGCACCTCTTGAGAGCGTCGGTAGTCTGTCTGTGGTCGTTAGCGTTTACTTAACGAGAACGCCTCATTTGGCTTGATCTATTGAGATTTTTGGCTGTTCATTATCATGTAGTGGTTATGACGCAGCAGTTATTATAATTAACTTGCCAAAAAGTAGCAGAGTACTTACAATGAGCGACGTTTTGTTTTGGTCAGATGGCAGCGGCACTATAGCGAAATGATGAATACTAATCTCATCATTTGACTTTTAGTAATTTGGATACGATCTGCGCATTAGGATTGATAATGACCAAGCCTGCTAAACGTACGCAAAATCAGCAGATCAGTGTCTATATAAAACGCCAAGCTTGGATATTATTTATCCTGATCATTATCACTTGGCTGATAGATAAAATCTGGATGCATAGTGAGCTTTTGGTAGCAAAAAGTACCGCCATTGGTGCTTTGCTTAGCTTTATAACCCAAGCCGTTTTTGCTGGATTTGTTTTTTGGCACACGGGCTACCGCGCCCGCTTGCATATAGTCAGTCAGCTCTATCGAGGCCAAATGGCCAAATGGCTATTGACTCTATTTGGTTTCGCACTAATCTTTATCACCATAAAACCCCTATCGGCCCCAGCGCTATTTATCGGTTTTATGGTCATGCAGATTAGTCACAGTTGGATGTTATGGCGTATACGCTAAAGACTTATTTATATGACGACTTTTCTATATCATTGAAGTCTATAAATATAAAGCAGTTTTGCCTATAGCGTGAAGCTTTTATCTTATTATTTATAAATTATAGGGTAAAAAGCTGTATCGTAGAAAAGCCATCCTGCCGTCCAATTTCTCCATGACTAATGATACCCCTTAATTGAATACTAGCTGAGTGGTCAGTTGCTGCTTTAAAGCGACAGGACGAGCTTAGCGCTAACGAATAGATACGTTGTTTGTACTTTTCATCAGTCAAGAAGTAGCTTGAAACGTTGAAACAACCAAAATAAGTTGCAAATCAAGTCAAGAACATCAGTTATAAGCGCTATTTAAAGGTTAAAGCACTGATGTTTTACAAATTATTTTTGGGCGCAAATGTCCATCCCTATCGGCTATCAGTAGAAACGCTACTTATACCTTTGATAAAATATAAATAATTGACTTTACATGATTACTACGCTGCATTAAGATATACAGCTAAATATTTTGCTTGAGCGTGTCTCAGTGAGCACCATTCTGAATATAAGAAACAAGCAAGAGGCCACATAATTGGATTATGTGTCAGTACCAAGGGCTGGTAAGAACTACTCATAAGCCCTTTTTTGGTAGCTGAAATTTCTGCAATCCAGTGAAACGCTAATAAAAACAGGTATTTGTAACAGTGCTAATCATTTTGGTGCTGCTTACCTCGGTACTGCAAATTACCTTAGTATTACAAGTTAGATTAGGTTGGCTGTTATAAGCTCAAGGCAAGTTTGAATATCGTAAGACAGCAAGAGTACTGCTGCACATTTAAACGACTATTTCCTAAGTTTATAACGACCGTATTTTTGGTAATTGATTAAATCGTTGATTAATGAGAAGCTGACACTATGGCAGGCGAACAAACAACAACAGAATATATCTCTCACCACTTAACAAACTGGACGTACGGCTATTTGCCGGGCGAAGGTTGGAAAGTTGCCTACACCGCTGAAGAAGCGAGTGCGATGGGCTTCAATGCTATTCACCTTGATTCTATGTTGTGGTCAATAGGTTTGGGCATAGTGTTTTGTGCTATCTTTTGGATGGTTGCCAAAAAGGTAACGTCAGGAGTGCCTAGCAAAACGCAAGCCGCCGTCGAGATGATCGTTGAGTTCGTTGATAATAACGTTCGCGATTCATATAGTGGCACCTCAAAACTGATTGCGCCTTTAGCATTGACCATCTTCGTCTGGATCTTCTTGATGAACTTGATGGATCTATTGCCGGTTGACTTTATTCCAGCGCTTGCTGGCCAAATCGGCGCTATGATGGGTCATGATCCGCATCATGTCTTCTTCAAAATCGTCCCAACTACCGATCCTAATATCACCCTTGGCATGTCGTTTTCTGTCTTTGCGCTGATCATCTTTTATAGTATCAAAGAAAAAGGTATTGGTGGCTTTGTTGGCGAGCTTACGCTGCATCCGTTTAGCGCTAGCAACCCTATCGTACAAATTATTTTAATTCCAGTAAACTTCATCTTAGAGTTTGTGACTCTGATAGCGAAACCTATCTCTTTAGGCTTACGACTATTCGGCAACATGTATGCCGGTGAGTTGATTTTCATACTGATTGCCCTGATGCCATTTTGGATTCAATGGGCGTTGTCAGTACCGTGGGCTATCTTCCACATCTTAATTATTACCCTTCAAGCGTTCGTATTCATGATGCTGACCATAGTTTATATGTCATTAGCATCATCAACTGAACATTAATTAGACATTCAATAGGCATAAGAGGATACATCAATGGATCCAGTATTAGGTGGTTACACAGTTATCGCAGTAGCGCTACTTATCGGTTTAGGCGCACTTGGCACAGGTATTGGTTTTGCGATCTTAGGTGGCAAATTCTTGGAAGGCGTAGCCCGTCAGCCAGAGCTTGGTTCACAGTTGCAAACACGTATGTTCATCGTAGCAGGTCTACTTGATGCGATCCCAATGATCGGTGTCGGTATCGCTATGCTATTGTTGTTCGCTAACCCTCTAGCAGGTTAATCAGAAAGCTCAGTTGTAACTGTTTGACCGTCTTAAGTTGTCTACTAAGTTATACAGAGTCTGACGGTTAGACAGGATCAATGAAACTGATTTTTCATTAACAAAGAGGTGATCACGTGAACATCAATTTTACCATCGTCGGTCAAGCCATTGCTTTTGCAATATTTGTGGTTTTTTGCATGAAATTCGTGTGGCCACCACTTATCGGCGCAATCAATGATCGTCAGCGTAAAATCGCTGATGGCCTAAATGCCGCTGAAAAAGCAAAAGCTGACTTGGCTACAGCAGAGCAAGATGTCCAGCAAGAGCTTGAACTGGCTAAGACTAAAGCTGCCGCCTTAATTGAGCAAGCGAATAAGAGCGCTAATCAACTGGTCGAAGATGCAAAATCACAAGCGCAAGCGGAAGGTGAGCGTATTCGTCAGCAAGCTCAAGCAGGAATTGATCAAGAGATCAATCAAGCGCGCGAGTCACTGCGTGCGCAAGTGGCAGAGCTTTCTGTGCTTGGTGCTGAAAAGATTTTGCAAGATAGAGTCGATATGCAAAAACATGCTAGCATGTTAGACCAACTGGCGGCGAAGCTGTAACTGTGAGGATATAATGGCTGACTTATCAACCTTAGCACGACCCTACGCAAGAGCCGCGTTTGACTATGCCAATGAGAACGGGGCTGTAAACGAGTGGGAAAATTTCTTGTTTATTGCCGGTGAAATTGTCAATGACAAAGCGTTTCTTAACTGGCTAGAGAACCCAGCGGTTACCGCTGAGCATAAGTCAGCTGCTTTGGTTGATCTTTATGACTCACAAGTAGCTGGTGATCAAGATTCTGCTTTTAAGCAGTTATTAGCTAATAATAGCGGCTCTGTCAATGACGGCACTATCAGCTATCCAAAAGTGTCACCAGCGCTCAACAACTTTGTCAAACAGTTAGCAGAGCAAGAGCGTCTTGCCCTCCTTCCTGAAGTTTATGAACACTATCGTCGTCATAAAGCGACTAGCTTAAAACAGCTTAATGCTTATGTGACTACCGCTTATCCATTGACCGATGCCCAGCGTGAGACGTTCCAAACACGCCTAGCGGCTTCGCTTAATGCTAGTGTAGTGATTCACGAAACGGTTGATCCTAGTCTATTGGCAGGCGCTACCATAAAAGTCGGTGACAAAATCATTGATGATTCGATGCGCGGCAAGTTACAACAGTTAAAAACACAGCTAACTGCCTAATGCCAGTCACAAGCGTAGCGCTGATGAGTCAAGCTACGTGATAGTAAGAGCATTTAAGTCAGTGGGCGGGTTATCATAAATTAAAGGAAACAAGGCAATGCAACAACTGAATCCAGCGGAAATCAGTAATCTGATTAAGCAGCGTATTCAAGACCTTGATGCAGGTGCAACTGCAAAGAATGAAGGCACGATTGTCAAAGTATCTGACGGTATTGTGCAAATTCATGGTCTTGAAGATGCCATGTACGGCGAAATGATTGAGTTTGAAGGCGAAATCTACGGAATGGCGCTTAACTTAGAGCGTGATTCTGTTGGCGCAGTCGTACTCGGTGACTATCTGCAATTGCAAGAAGGCCAAAAAGCTTATTGCACGGGTCGCATTCTTGAAGTGCCAGTAGGTCCTGAATTATTAGGCCGCGTTGTTGATGCTTTAGGCAACCCTATTGATGGCAAAGGTCCTATTGATGCCAAAATGACGGATAAAGTCGAAAAAATCGCCCCAGGCGTTATCGACCGTCAATCAGTAGACCAGCCAGTTATGACTGGTTATAAAGCCGTTGATACCATGATTCCAATCGGTCGTGGACAGCGTGAGCTTATCATTGGTGACCGTCAGACGGGTAAAACCGCTATGGCTATTGATGCGATTATCGCGCAAAAATCATCTGGCATTAAGTGTGTCTATGTCGCTATCGGTCAAAAACGCTCTACTATCGCAAACGTGGTACGTAAACTTGAGCAGACTGGCGCTTTAGAATATACCACTGTCGTTGTTGCTTCTGCTTCTGAGCCTGCTGCTCTACAGTATATCGCACCGTACTCAGGTTGTACGATGGGCGAATACTTCCGTGACCGCGGCGAAGATGCGCTGATTGTGTTTGATGATTTATCAAAGCAAGCCGTTGCTTATCGTCAGATTTCACTACTTCTTCGTCGTCCGCCAGGCCGTGAAGCTTATCCTGGTGATGTTTTCTATCTACATTCACGCCTACTTGAGCGTGCATCACGCGTAAACGCCGACTACGTAGAAAAGTTCACTAATGGTGAAGTGGTAGGTAAAACCGGTTCTTTGACCGCACTACCTATTATTGAAACCCAAGCCGGTGACGTCTCAGCATTCGTACCGACTAACGTGATCTCAATCACCGATGGTCAGATCTTCTTAGAATCAAGCCTATTTAACTCAGGTATCCGTCCAGCGGTCAACGCTGGTATTTCGGTATCGCGCGTTGGTGGTTCAGCTCAGACTAAGATCATCAAAAAGCTATCTGGTGGTATCCGTACCGCACTAGCCCAGTACCGCGAATTGGCAGCTTTTGCTCAGTTTGCCTCGGATCTTGATGATGCGACTCGTGAGCAGCTTGATCATGGTGAGCGCGTCACTGAGCTTATGAAGCAAAAGCAGTATCAGCCGATGTCTGTTGCTGAACAAGCAGCGGTTATTTATGCGTCAAACGAAGGCTTTTTATCTGATGTACCGGTAGAGAAAATCGGTTCTTTTGAAGAAGCTTACTTACGTTATATGCATGACGAACAGAGCGAGCTTATGACGGAAATCAATGAGACTGCAAATTACAATGATGATATTGCTTCTCGTTTGAAGTCAGCTGTTGAGACTTTTAAACAAAATCACAGTTATTAATTTAATGGGTTAAGCCGATTTGGTTTTAGCTTATCGTATACCAAGTGGCGCGTTGTTTAAGCAGATATTTGCGCCACTGCTTTAACCATCATCGGTATTAGGTCGCGTTATGCTGGCATATAACCCTTGTTTTTAAGTGTTAATTCTTGATCGAATGCTGCAGGCGTCACTGCTTTTTAACCCTCTTATATTGGAATCATTATGGCAAGCTTAAAAGAGATACGTGCCAAAGTCACCAGTATTAAAAGTACCCAGAAGATTACTCGCGCTATGCAAATGGTCGCAGCGAGTAAAATGCGTCGTGCCCAAGAGCGCATGGAAGTGGGTCGCCCGTATGCTGATAGTATGCGCCGGGTTATCTCGCATTTGGTACATGCCTCATCAGATTACAAACACCCTTATATGGTAGCGCGCCCGGTTGATAAAGTAGGCTATATTGTTATCACCTCGGATCGTGGCCTAGCGGGTGGCTTGAACATTAATTTGTTCAAAGCTCTATCCAAAAGTATTCAAGACTATCAAAATCAGTCTGTGCACGCCGAATTTGCGGTTATCGGTGCCAAGGGCGTCAGCTTCTTTAAGAACTTTGGCGGTAAAGTCACCTCTGCGGTGACGGATTATGGCGATAAACCGACCTTCGAGCAGGTGAACTCACCCGTACAAGCGATGCTTGATGATTATGCCAACGGCAAGCTTGATCGCATTTATGTGGTCTATAATAAGTTTATTAATGCGATGACGCAAAAGCCAACGGTCAATCAGTTAGTGCCCCTGCCTGAAGGGTCATTCGATGATGATGCTAGCGGTATGCAGACGGAGCTGAGCTGGGATTATATCTACGAGCCTGATGTCAAAACTTTGATTGATGAATTACTTGGACGCTATATTGAATCGATCGTTTATCAAGCGGTCATGGAAAATATTGCCTCTGAACAGTCCTCACGTATGGTTGCTATGAAAGCAGCAACTGATAACGCTGGTGACCTAATTAACGATTTACAGTTGGTTTATAACAAGCTGCGTCAAGCGGCGATTACTCGAGAAATCTCGGAAATCGTTGGCGGTGCTGCTGCTGTTTCATAATTGACTACAACCATATATAGAAGTTCAAGGAGAACGCAATGAGTAGCGGTCGTATTGTACAGATTATTGGCGCGGTTCTTGACGTCGAGTTCAACCGTAACGAAGTTCCTCAGATTTATGATGCTCTACAAGTAGATGGTACTGAAACCACTCTAGAAGTTCAGCAACAGCTAGGTGATGGCATCGTGCGTACGATTGCTATGGGCTCAACTGAAGGTCTTAAACGTAACTTGCCAGTGACTAACACTGGTGCCCCAATCGCGGTACCCGTAGGTATCGGTACGCTTGGTCGTATTATGGATGTTCTAGGTCGTCCTATCGATGAAGAAGGACCTGTAGAGGCTGAAGAAAAGTGGTCTATCCACCGTGAAGCACCAAGCTATGCCGATCAGTCCAACAGCACTGAGCTATTAGAAACTGGTATTAAAGTTATTGACTTACTTTGCCCGTTCGCTAAAGGTGGTAAAGTTGGTTTGTTTGGTGGTGCTGGTGTTGGTAAAACCGTCAACATGATGGAATTGATCAACAACATCGCGCTTAAGCACGAAGGTCTGTCGGTATTTGCTGGTGTTGGTGAGCGTACGCGTGAAGGTAACGATTTCTATCACGAAATGCAAGAAGCTGGCGTTGTTAACACTGAAGACTTTACTAAGTCTAAAGTTGCGATGGTATACGGCCAGATGAATGAGCCACCGGGTAACCGTCTACGTGTAGCGCTATCTGGCCTAACCATGGCTGAGTACTTCCGTGATACCAAAGATCCTGCTACTGGTAAAGGTCGTGACGTCCTACTATTCGTCGATAACATCTATCGCTATACGCTAGCGGGTACGGAAGTATCAGCACTACTAGGCCGTATGCCTTCAGCGGTTGGTTATCAGCCAACATTGGCTGAAGAGATGGGTATGCTTCAAGAGCGTATTACCTCAACGCAGTCAGGTTCGATTACTTCAGTCCAAGCCGTATACGTACCAGCCGATGACTTGACCGATCCATCACCAGCAACGACGTTTGCTCACTTGGATGCTACTGTCGTATTGAGCCGTGATATCGCTTCACAAGGTATCTACCCAGCCGTTGATCCGCTAGATTCAACTTCACGTCAGCTAGATCCACAAGTGATCGGTGAAGAGCACTATAATGTGGCTCGCGGTGTGCAGGAAGTGTTGCAGCGCTATAAAGAGCTAAAAGACATCATCGCTATCCTAGGTATGGATGAGCTGTCAGAAGAAGATAAACTCGTCGTTTATCGCGCGCGTAAGATTCAGCGCTTCTTGTCACAGCCATTCCACGTCGCCGAAGTCTTCACTGGTGCGCCTGGTAAATATGTACCACTACGCGATACTATTGCTAGCTTTAAAGCAATCATCGCAGGTGAGTATGATGACTTACCAGAGCAAGCATTCTATATGGCTGGCGGTATCGACGAAGTTGTCGCTAAAGCAGAAAAAATGAAATCTACAGCGGCATAAACCGCTAGATAGTCAGCCTAGCGAATAAAGTTGATTTATCACTTTCATTCGCTAGTTGGCTTTATAGCGAGCTAGCTGTTTTTAAGACTTTTTCATAATAAGGATTTAGGTATGGCAACGTTACAATGCCGCGTCGTAAGCGCCCGTGAAGAGCTATATTCAGGCGAGATCAGTATGCTGATTGCCACTGGTAGCGAAGGCGAGATTGGTGTTCTGCCAGGTCACACGCCATTGATTACCTTGCTAAAGCCTGGCTCAATGCGAGTACAAACGCCAGACGGTCAAGAGGAAGTCATCTACGTGTCCGGCGGCGTACTTGAAGTACAGCCAAAAATGGTTACGGTATTAGCCGATACTGCTATGCGCGCGCACAATCTTGATGAAAGTAAAATCGTCGAAGCTCGTAGACAAGCGGAGCAGTTGTTAGTCAACCAAACGGATACACTGCAGACGAATGCGGCTCTTGCCTCATTGGCAGAATCAGTCGCTCAGCTACAAACAATTCGTAAGTATCAAAACCGCTCTTAATCGGCTTTATGCGCTAAATAAGCGTCTAAGTCAGTTGCAAGGTTTTGCTAAAAACAGTCCATCGGGCTGTTTTTTTTGTTTACAGCACTTCATAAAACGCTAGCTCCAAGCGATAGTTATACTGTTTATGTTTATACCCTATTTCAATGGCAAATACAGCTTAGCCATAAGCGCCAACAATCTGTCATTTGTAGTAAAAGAGACTAGTAGTCAGGCAGGAATTTAGTTATATTATTAACATAATAAGTAGTAGCAGACTTTATTTTTTCACCATTTGGCTGTTTTTAGTGGCCTTACCTAAGCACTTAGATGTTTAGTGACTTTGCTACTTAAATACTTCAATGTTACTTAGCTTAACCATTAATTTTGTAATTAAAACCAATAAGTGACGCTAGCCTCTATGTGTTATTTTAGAAAAACCTTAGCTTTACTTGGTTTTGGACGAAAACTAAAATTTTAGGTGGGCTTCTTTATAGGTTTTGTTAACGACAATAGGCTATAGTAGGGTAAGTTATAAGTTTAGTAGTATACTAGTTTGCTACGATTGAGCTGCACCTATAAACAAAATATATAAAGATATTGAAGATAAGCAGTAGCATTTTTTAAGACTATTGCCGTCTTGATATTCATTTTCCGTTGCAAACTTTCCGTTTTTAACTTAGATGTATTAGAGGATATAACGATGACAACACCTGAAGACGACAACACCCCGCGAATTTTGATTGTTGAGGATGACGAGCGTCTGGCTATGTTAACCCAAGATTATTTGGTTAAAAATGGCTTAGAAGTCGCAATTGAGACAGACGGCAACCGTGCTATTCGTCGTATCGTCAATGAGCAGCCTGATATGGTAGTGCTCGATGTCATGCTACCAGGTAGCGATGGTCTGACCGTCTGCCGTGAAGTGCGCCCGCATTATCAAAACCCTATTTTGATGCTGACGGCTCGTACTGAAGATATGGATCAAGTCTTGGGTCTTGAGATGGGTGCGGACGACTATGTTGCCAAACCTGCACAGCCACGAGTGTTATTAGCTCGTATTCGTGCGCTGCTGCGCCGCTCAGAAAATGCGCCATCAGAAGATGTGCCGCAGCGTCTTGAGTTTGGTGAGCTAGTCATCGACAACGGTGGTCGCTCAGTGAACCTAGGCGAAGAATTGGTTGATTTCACTAGTGCTGAATATGACTTGCTCTGGTTATTGGCCTCTAATGCTGGCCGTATCTTATCGCGTGAAGATATCTTTGAGCGTCTGCGCGGTATCGAATACGATGGTCAAGATCGCTCTATTGATGTACGCATCTCACGTATTCGTCCAAAGATTGGTGATGATCCAGAGAACCCAAAACGTATTAAGACTGTCCGTAGTAAAGGTTATCTGTTCGTCAAAGAAGGCAACTAAATCCTTATCGATAATTTATAAAAAACCAGCGCTATGCTGGTTTTTTTATTTTCTAGACAAAAACCTTAATCAAGGTTTTAATGCAGCAAACTCTAACATATTTACGAGCGTTGCTATAGAATAGCAGCAGTAAGTTTTACTAATAAATTATCCCATGCTTTGGTTACGGCAATTATGTCATTAGTCTCATCCCTAAAACACAGTATCTTTGTTCGAATATACGCTGGGCTATTGATAGTCTGCTTATGTGTTGCTCTTTTTGCGCAGTTATTGATGGATACTATCAATCAAGAGCGTATGCAAACCTATCGCGAGAATATGGCGACAGGTGCTTTTTATTTAGTGAGCGAGGGACTTGCGCATCAAGCGACAGAAACCCAGCGCGAATATTGGCTATCTGATGCCAGTAGTTTATTTGGTTCGACCTTTCGTATAGTAGCGCTAGAAAATATAGATTTCAGCGCCAGTGAACGGCGTCGTTTCGTAAATGGCGAGACGGTGGTTCGCTATGAAAGCCAACCGGCTTATGCCGATGTTTACCACCGTTTACCCAATGATAAAGTGCTGACAGTGCGGGTCTCGCAGGTCACCGAGCAGCAAGTACGCGCTATGGCGGTATTTTTATTAGATGATCTCTCTTATTACCCTACGTTGCCTGAGAAACGGGCGCGACTAGCGGAGCTTGAAAACAAGTTCTCTTACCCGTTATCGTTAAACACCATAGATACTTTTAATTTGGATGATGACCAATTGGCACGTTTGCGCCGTGACGAAGTGGTTATCCTGCTGCAAGATAGTAATAGTAGCCAAGGCAACTCTTCTATCAAGATTGTCATTCCCTCTGAGATCAACGATATGGCTGTTCTTATGGGGCCGATCCCTTTATTCAACTGGTTCCCGCTCAATTTGATCATCAGTATGGTGTTGATTAGTATGTTTCTAATCAGCTTAGGCGTCTATGCACTTATCTTCCCACTCGAACGCAAGTTACAGCTGATACAAGTCGGGGTTAATGAAGTTAGCGATGGCAATCTCGATATTCAGGTACAAGTCATTGGCCAAGATGAGATTGCGCGCTTGTCCGCTACCTTTAATGCGATGACCGCCCATATCAAGCGCTTGATTGAGTCACAGCGAGAGCTGACACGTGCGGTATCGCACGAACTACGAACACCAGTTGCCCGTATTCGCTTTGCAGTCGATATGCTAGCCGATACCGACGATGAAGATTCGCGCTTTATGCAGCGAGACTATATCGACGAAGATATCGAATCTTTGAATGGTCTAATCGATGAGATCTTAACCTACGCTAAACTAGAAGAAGGGTCACCTAAGCTCGACTTAGAATCGGTCAATTTAAAAGAATTGGTTGAGCAAATTGTCCGTGAAACTAACGCTCTAGGCAAAGATATCAAAATCGTTGGTAATCCGCCTAATAGTAAAGTGACAGCCGTTGCCGATCGACGCTACCTGCACCGCGTGATTCAAAACCTTGCAGGCAATGCGCTACGTTATGCTGAAGGCACTATCATTATTAGCGCTTGGGTGAAAAAGGGCAATGCATTTGTCAGTGTCGAAGATGATGGGCAGGGTATTCCAGAGGAAGATCGCGAAAAAGTATTTATTCCTTTTGCTCGCTTAGACGACAGCCGCACTCGCGCTTCAGGCGGTTATGGTTTAGGATTATCTATTGTCTCGCGCATTGCTTTTTGGTTCAATGGCAATATGAGCGTTGATGAAAGCCCAAAGCTCGGCGGCGCCCGTTTTATTATGACTTGGCCTATTAAGCCCTTAACGCAGACCATTGCCGCTGACCAAATCACGCAAGAACAGAGTGAGCGCAGCTTTGAGAGTTGAGATTTATCGATAGGATGACAATAGAGGAGAGCAGGGGATGCCTTACTTATTTGGCGGCTTGATAATACTTAATGCGGCTGTGCTGATTAGCTATTTGTTTTTTCAACAGCCTAGTACTACCCAAAGCTTACAACAAGCACAAGATGAGCTCGTGCAGCCTATCGACTTTATCAACAG
This sequence comes from Psychrobacter sp. 1U2, assembly GCF_051847575.1. NCBI lineage: Bacteria > Pseudomonadati > Pseudomonadota > Gammaproteobacteria > Moraxellales > Moraxellaceae > Psychrobacter > Psychrobacter sp. 1U2. Next base: position 126,015 of record NZ_JBPYDC010000005.1, on the reverse strand, counting down.
CTCTGAGCATATTCCGCCCCCTATCGGCACTACAAATTAACTTATGAGTTAACTTTTTAAAAAGCAAACCTGTTTATTTCGCATTCATGGTATCTCAATACTTTAACACTTCGACACTACAACCGATAGCACCTAGCTATCGATTGTAGTATCGACTTTTTTATAGCTAACCTCATTATCGGCAGTGTCTTTATCAGTAGCGGCTGTTTGGTCAACTTTAGAAATCAGCGGTATTTTGACACAGACTTGTAAGCCGCCTTCGGGATGATTAATCGCCTCCACCGTACCGTGATGCAATCTTGCAATACGGTTAACAATAGCCAGACCTAGACCACTACCCTGAGTGGTCCGAGCGGTTTCGCCGCGCTCAAACGGCTGCATAATACGCTCTAACTGATCTTCTGCTACGCCATCACCGCAGTCGCGCACACAAACGACAAGCTGCTCTTGCGCTTCACCCATAACCTCGCTTTCGCTAATCACATCACTCTCGCTTGTGGCTAGCGTTTCTTTGAAAGTCGGTACGACCGTCGCCGATAAATAGATAGGTGTCTTTCCGTAACGATTGGCGTTATTGACTAGGTTAATAATCATCCGTTTAATAGACAAAGGGCGTACGGGTACTTGCTTCTCTAGTTGGCACTCATACACAAATTCCATTGGTGCAAACTGCACTATAATTTCGTTAAATATCGTATCCAAATCAGTCAAGCGCACCGGTTCATCAGAGCCATCTTTCATAAAGGAGATAAACTGCTCCAAAATCGCATCCATGTCTTCCACATCATAAATCAAGCCTTCCCGAAAAAAGTCATCCGGTAACATCTCAGCGGTGAGGCGCATGCGTGTCAGTGGTGTCCGCAAATCATGCGAGATACCAGCGAGCATAATCGTGCGCTCCTTTTGTGCTTGATTGAGGGTAGTAAAAAGCCGATTAAAAGCCAGATTGACTTGCCGAATCTCAGTAGGCCCTGCTTGAGTTGGCAGCGTGGTGGCATGACCAAGACGAATATAGTTAGTCGCGGCTCGCTGCAGATGGCGCAAAGGTCGATTCAATTGCCGCGCTATCAAGATAATAGTGAGCAACGTCAGAATAGGAATGCCAAGTAGAAAAAATCCTAACAGGGTCGGACTGTATTGGGAATAGTAGATAACGGGCTCACGTATCCAAAAGCTAGTATCACGGCTATCTTGCACCCATAGCTGCGGTGTTGGCTTAAACTTAAAATAAACCTCTACTGGGCGGCCCAGCTGCGCACTGATTTCATGTTGTAATACATTGGTAAAAAGGCCGACAAACACTTTTTGCTCAACTTGTGGAAAGTCGCTAGGGTTCTCTACTGTGACCACATGCGAGTGCTCATAGATCCAGCGCTGAACCTCAGGATTATTTTGCCAATCTTGTTTGGCACTATTCATCAATTGTAGCTCACTGGTCAAATAGCGAGCATGGGTTTTTAACTCAGGCAAATAAAGACTACGCCAAAAGAACCAGATAGATAGACTCACACTGATAATGACCATAAAACTAATCATAAAAGTGGTCAGCCAGCTGTTCGACCAACTACTAGAGCGACGTGTTGGGGTATTCGCGGTACTCATAGCAGACGGATGCTCCAAAAGAGGTACAGAAAAATAATCAAGGGTATAAGACACAGGTGTTGTGAGATGAGTATAGTGCAATAGCGTAAAATGCGCTATGGGTTGAGCTAAATGCGCAGCAAAAACAGCTCATCTAAGTGATTGTTATCAAACAACTAAATAAACACAGTTTATGTTTTCAAAAATAATAGACTATGATATAATTGTGCCCTTTTTGGTATACCTGCGAAAGAGAGAAATCAGATGGTTGTTATTCGTTTAGCACGGGGCGGTGCCAAAAAACGCCCATTTTATCAAGTCGTAGTTGCTGATCAACGCCGCGCGCGTGATGGTCGCTACATCGAAAACATTGGCTTTTTTAACCCTTTGGCTAAAGAGTCAGAAGAAGCGGTTCGCTTAAACATGGAAGCGTACAATGCGTGGGTCGCAAAAGGCGCACAGCCTTCAGATCGCGTTGCTTCATTAGCGAAGTCTTACAACAAGACTGCTGCTGAAAGCGAAGCTACTGCTTAAGTCTTAAGTGATGATCTATAAATAGCTTACGAGCTATTTATAGATCTGAGTTTAGAAATATTGACTTAAAAATCTAGCGTCCCATAGCATATCGTTATCTTCTTTATCCTACACTGTATTTATAATATTTAGAGTCGTTATGTCATCAACACCTGCTAATAACCTTATGAAAATAGGTCAGCTCAAAAAGCCTTACGGTATAAAAGGTTGGCTTTGGGTTTTTAGCGATACCGATGACCGAACCGCTATATTTGCTATGCAGCCTTGGTATATGAAGACCGCTATGGGTATGAAGCCTTTGACTGTCAAAGCTTGGCGAGAGCAAGGATCGGGTATTGTCGCTCAGTTTGAGCAAGTTCCTGATCGCAATGTTGCAGAAACCATGAATGGGGTAACCCTTTGGGTGGAGCAAGATGTCTTGCCTGAGACTGGCGAAGATGAGTACTATTGGTCAGATCTGATCGGGGTACGAGTCTTCAATGAGCAAGATGAGTATTTAGGCGATATTACTGAGATGTTTGAAACCGGTGCCCATGACATCATGCGCGTAGCGGCCACCTCAGATAGCTTAGATAATGAAGAGCGTCTGATACCTTGGCATAAGCAAACGGTGATCGAAGTCGATATAACGGCTAAAACGGTCATCGCTGCTTGGCCAAGTGACTATTGACCATTGATTAGTGATTGCTGATGTATTTTGCTGTCATAAGTATCTTTCCTGAGATGTTTGCCGCGATTCGTGATTTTGGTATCACTGGCCGCGCTGTGACTCAGCAGCAAGTTATTATTGATTGCATCAATCCACGCGACTATACCACGGACAATTACCGCCGTATTGATGAACGTCCTTATGGTGGTGGTCCTGGTATGGTGATGATGGCTCAGCCATTAGCGCAAGCGATTGAGGATGCTAAACAGCGCGCTGGTCTGCAAGGTTGCCGTATCGACAGCAAGCATTGTCCGGTGATTTATTTGTCACCACAAGGGCAGACGCTCAGTGAAAATAGCGTGCTTGAGATGGCTGATTACGACGGCATGATTTTATTATGTGGTCGTTATGAGGGCATTGATGAGCGCTTATTGACACAATACGTCGATGCTGAAGTCTCGCTTGGTGATTACGTCTTAACTGGCGGTGAACTCCCAGCGATGGTGTTGATGGATAGTGTGATACGTCGTCTACCTGATATTATGGGTGATGATAAATCCGCGATGCAAGATTCGTTCGTCGATGGCTTGCTCGATTGTCCTCACTACACTAAGCCGCATGAGTTTGCGGGTATGGCGGTTCCGGAAGTACTGCTTTCAGGCCATCATGCCAATATCGCTAAGTGGCGTTTTCATCAGCAAGTAGAGCGTACTCAAGCGAGGCGTCCAGACTTATGGCAAGCTTTTAGTCCGACTGCTGAGCAAGCGCGTTGGCTAAAAGAGCAGTCAAAGTAGCAGATATAAATAGTCAGTATAGCTAAACCGTTAAAAAGAATTTTGCGCAATAAGTAATCGGCTATAGTGTAATGGCCGTTTAACAAACCCCATTTACCTTGTCTCTACTTACTCTTGATTAAGAGAGTAGTTGAAGGCAATTAATTATTACAAACAGGTGATATGCGCTTAGCCTCTATTATCTAATGTGAGGAGATAACTCTCATGAGCAACAAACATCCATTAGTTCAAAGCGTTGAAAATGCTCAACTAGTAGAACGCCCAGACTTTAGCGCTGGTGATACCGTTGTCGTACAAGTAAAGGTACGTGAAGGCGAGCGTGAGCGTCTACAGGCCTTTGAAGGCGTCGTCATCGCTAAGCGTAACCGTGGTTTAAACTCAGCCTTTACGGTTCGTAAAATCTCAAGTGGCGTTGGTGTTGAGCGTGCTTTCCAATTGCATTCTCCTATTATCGACAGTATCGAAGTGAAACGCCGCGGTGCCGTTCGTCGCGCGAAACTATACTACTTACGTGAGCGTTCTGGTAAATCAGCACGTATCCGCGAGAAGCTTGGCGCACGTCCAGCAAAGCAAGGTGCTCAGAAGAAAACTGACGCCGGCGTACCTGACGCTGTGGATACCGCACCTGGTATCTAAGCTAGTAGCCGCGCTCAATGTTGAGCCTAACTATTACTAGTTAATAATTACTTATTAGTAATAGTTACTAGCCGTAGTTACAAGCCCTTATTCATAGGTTTATTATATAAATAAGTAGGCGTACCAAAAAAGACAAAACCCCAATCTATGCGCAAGCTAGATTGGGGTTTTTGTATTCGCGAAACAAAATTAAGATGTCTATTATTCCTGAGATATCCATTATTCTAAGGCATCTCTTTTATAGCACTACAGTTTAACTTTGACTATTATCTTTAATGTCAGGCTTATCAGGTAAATCTAGACGACTGGCTTGGCTTTTAGACTTACTGTGCTTGCGTAAGCGAATGTAGATGGTCTTGGTCACGACCGCGATGACTTTTTGGTTATTATCGACGATTTCAGTGCGATAGTCGCGAAATACCGGCTCGCCGCTCTCAGCGAGTTTACGGATTATCGTCGCTTCACTGCTCGATACTTTTATTCGCGCAGTTACTTTACTAGCTCCTGGCGCGACAAACTCAATATGCGAGCTTTTATCCCATACCACATAATTGCTACCCAATTGTTGCATCAATAGCAGCATATAAAAAGGGTCGGTCATGGCGTACAAACTACCACCAAACTGCGTGCCGACGATATTCTTGTTCAAAGCCGTCAGACCCATACTGACGACGCATAGCCCTTGATCGGTATCTAAGTACTCAAGCTTGATACCGGCACCCACATAAGGCGCATAGGTATTGATACGTAGTTTTAATAAATGCGGCGTCAGTATCGGCATAATGTACTGCTTGGCTTTGCGATTTAGTATTTCTAAATTTTTTGGAAGTAGCTTCATTTTTTATCCTTCAATCCCTAATCTTTATAATAATATCAGTCGGCTATAATCAGCTATGAATAAATATGCTCCGGTAAGTAGAGGTTTGCATAATGAAAAGCGCCCGTTATTTATCATTCACTAGCGTGCCTAACGTACAAGTGTACACTTAGAATACTCGAATTTTATTTTATAATAGAAAATTAAGCGAGAGAAGGACAAAAGGAGACTAGTTATGTCAAAGACTAATAGCAAGCAAAGGGAAGCGGCGGTAGAAGGGAGCTGTCAACTCTGTGGTCGTACGAATTTATAGTTAACTCGACACCATCTCATTCCAAGATCGCGGCATAATAAAGCCCGTACGCAGCGCAGCTTTAGCCGTACAGAGATGAGCGGCGATATTGCCATGCTATGTCGTCCTTGCCACAGCCAAATCCATAACATTTTTGCTAATCATGAGCTGGCAAATTACTACCACACGGTAGCACGCCTACGAGCACATAGCGAAGTCGAAAAATTTGTAAATTGGGTGAAAAAGCGGCCAACTGGTCTAAAGATAAGGATAAGAAACTGACGCTATAAATCGCTTTAGGAAAACAACACTCGCATTATGGATACTGATGACCTACAATGACCACCCCTTTGTTTGCGGTAGTTTAACCGTTAAGAATAAGTCGAGACAGCAGTCCCAACTATCGGTAATTGAAGCAAACAAACGATTATTTAAGTTCTCAGTCAACATAAGGAGATGTGATGAGTAATCCTCAAATCCCCGCATCAAAAACCGCAGACGCTAATCCCAACCTTGCCCACGAAAACGACCCTTTGCAAGGTAGCTATGCTGAGTTACATCAACCCTACGCTAGTTTTGAAAGTCGCGACGCATATCTCAATCATGAATTACAAGTCATGCAGCCTAAGCGCTGGCGGCCAAACTTACCCTTTAGAGATTATCGTTTTGAGTTTGAAGATACCATTCCGGCGATGGCAGCCACTATCGGTAAAGTGGTCATGGTCGGTGCTATCGCCGCTACTTTTGCAGGCCCTCTTGGCTTAGGAGAAGCATTTGTTTTAGAAAACGTACGTTATGAGCTGCTCATTGTCGCGTTTTTTGTCATCTTATTTTCAGGTTTTTTGCTACCGACTGCCAACCTTGCTGGTACTCATGGCCCGCTGATTCCTCTTATTCCGATTGTGGTCGCAGCTGGTGGCCACCCTATGGCTTTTGGCTTACTCATCGGTGCTTTTGGTCTGCTGCTAGCGATTAGCAAAGGCGGTAGTTTATTGGCCAATCTAACCAGTAAGGGGGTCTGCGGCGGTCTACTGCTATACTTAGGCTTCATTGGTACCACCTCGCAAGTCAAAAACTTATTTGCTTGGGCAGAAGGCATTGGTATGACGCATATTGCCTTTGTGGTAATTTTGCTAACGATCTTATTGTATGCGATGCTAGAGAACTTCCAAAAACGGTGGTTAGCAGTCCCATTAAGCTGCTTGTTAGGTGGCGGAGTGGCTTTTGCTATGGGCGCGCCATTTGCGTTTAAAACCACGCCCGGCCTGCCAAATATGAATCCGATGTACTGGTGGGGTGAAAACACCGGGTGGATGCTAGGGCTACCCACTGTTGAGAGCTTTGTGGTGGTATTGCCGTTTGCGGTACTGGCAGTGGCGATGTGGTCACCAGACTTTTTGGGTCATCAAGTCTTTCAAAAAATCAGCTACCCAAAGCGCACTGAGAAGGTATTGATGGACATCGATGATACCATGACCAGTGCTTCGATTCGTCAGGTGGCAGGTTCAGTATTGGGCGGCGCAAACTTTGCTTCGTCATGGGGTACTTATATTGTGCCAGCAGCGATTGCTAAGCGTCCTATCCCAGCAGGTGCTGTGCTGACCGGTCTTTTTTGCCTGATAGCAGGGGTTTGGGGCTATCCCATGGACCTTGCGATTTGGGAGCCAGTCATGTGTGTGGCCTTAATCGTTGGGGTGTTTATTCCGCTACTTGAGGCGGGTATGGAGATGACTCGTGAAGGTAAAACAACACAGTCGGCTGCGATAGTCGTTTTTGCCTCAGCGTTAGTAAACCCAGCTTTTGGTTGGTCTATTACTTTAGTATTAGATAACTTAGGTCTGATTGGCTCAAAAGAGCGCAGTGCTAGCTTATCTAAGATGAGTCGCTGGATCATTCCGGTAGTGACCTTTATAATCTTGACTGGCGTGATGGCTATTGTGGGTATGTTACCCGGTATCCCTGCATTATTACCAAGCTTTCGTCAGTAGTTTTAGCTAAAAAGTCATTAAACACAATAAAGCCAGCTGAGAGCTGGCTTTATTTTTTGGCTAGAAGTTATATTTTTTATGCTGTTAGTATTGTTTAAATAATTACTTTTCAGCGCGTACTTTATCGACTAAAAATTCTACCACTTTAGGGACTTTCGCGCTCTCACCGGACACTACGTATTTACCTTGCACCACGACTGCTGGTACTCCTGATAGCTGATAACGCTTGGCTCCTGCTTGTGAGCGTCCAATCTTCGTGCCTACTGCAAAAGAGTTGTAAAGGCTATTGAATTTCTTTTTGTCAACGCCTTGTGAAGCGTACCAGTTGGCAAGTGAAGCTTGGTCGAATAGTTTTTTGCCATCCTTATGGATCGCATCGAACAGCGCATCATGAGTTTTGTTTTCATAACCTAGTAGCTGAGCGGCGTAGAACCCACGAGCGCTAGCTTCCCAAACTGGGTTTAGTGCGGCGGGAGTTTTAAAGAAGGCGACATCTTTATCTTTGCTTTTTGCCCATTTTTCCATATGCGGGTTCAAAGCATAACAATGCGGGCAACCGTACCAAAAGAACTCGCGAACGATAATAGCATCACCGCTGATTTTTTCTGGATTATCAAGAACTTTGTAGTCTTTGCCGGCGACATAATCGGCCGCTTGTACGCCCATATTAGCGAAACCAATAGCACAGGCCAAACCAGTCAATGCGAGGACACGTTTCATACTTTTTCCTTTGATTCTTAAGGCTTAAGGGTATTAAGATAAATCATTAAATACAGTTCGGCTATAATAACGTAAAATGATAGTCATTGTGAACCGTATTCTTAACCAATAGTTGCCACGCTGTAGATATTATTTATAGTTAGATAAGGAATAGACAACCGAATATTACACAACTGATTATCTAATGCAAACGTTCACAATCAGTCACTAGGTGGCTAAGGTAATACAACGACTCTCATGCTAACATTAACCCTTGTTTCTAACGCTATTAATACTAACCGTGGAGTATTTTTAGTATTAGCTTGCTAAGATCTTATCGCTATCATTGATGAATTCTTAGTTTTTTAAGCATAATCGCTACGATCTAATAACAACGACAATAATGGTACTAAAGGATATTTCTATGAGCGCAACGCAACCTCAGCAAAATACGACTAACAATGTCCAAGAGGATATAGCTGATCAAACGGTAACCAATGTGGATCCTAGTGAAGTCGATAAATTCAACAAACTTGCCGGCGAATGGTGGGACAAAACAGGCGCGTTTGCAACTTTGCATGAGATCAATCCTTTGCGGCTCAACTGGATCACCGAAAACGTAGAGCGCGGTTATCAGAGCGCGGGCACTAACAAGACCGCAGCCGATGGGTTACAAGGTAAAAAAATACTCGACATCGGCTGCGGCGGCGGGATTTTATCCGAGTCTATGGCACGGCGCGGTGCGGACGTCACTGGTATCGATTTGGGTACTGAAAACCTAAAGGCGGCTACTGTCCATGCGCAGCAAAGCGGTCTTGAGAAGACGCTACGTTATCAGCATATCGCGGTTGAGAGTTTTGCAGCGAAGCATGCAGGTCAGTTCGATGTGGTCACTTGTATGGAGATGTTAGAGCATGTCCCAGACCCTAGCGCTATTGTGCAAGCTTGCTACGATCTATTAGCGCCAGGCGGTGTCTGTGTGTTATCGACTATTAACCGTAATCCTAAGTCCTATTTGTTTGCTATCGTTGGCGCTGAATATGTGCTGCGACTATTAGATCGCGGTACGCATGATTACGCCAAATTCATTACCCCAGCCGAGCTGGATAAAATGGCGCTCAACGCCGGGTTTAACCGCCAAGACATTATTGGACTGCACTACAATCCAATTACCAAGCGCTATTGGTTAGCACAGAATGTCGATGTCAATTATATGATGGCGGTTCATAAACCTATGAATAAGTAAGGCTGAATACATAAGGCTAAACAGTAAGTACAAACGAATTTTTTATAAAAGCATAATAATGCTTATCAATTAAGGCAGCTACTATGACTAACTTTGTAAAGGCGGTACTCTTCGATCTAGATGGTACTTTGATCGATACCGCTGCTGATTTTGTGCGTATCATCGGTAAGATGAGCCAAGAGAACCATTGGCAAGCGCCAAACGATGCCGATATTCGTCAGCAAGTCTCTGCCGGTGCCTCAGCAATGGTTAAGCTAATGCTGGAACATAATGGTCAAGGGGGTGTCACTGAGGAAGAGCTACTCACTTATCGTCAGCAGTTTTTGGATGATTATGAGGCCGATATCTGTATCGATAGTGGTGTCTTTACTGAGCTTGACGAGCTACTACGAACCCTTGAGAAGAATGGTACACCTTGGGGTATTGTCACTAACAAACCGCGCCACTTAGCAGAGTTATTACTGAATAAACTGCAGCTCGATGAGCGCTGTTCGGTACTGGTCTGTCCTGAGGACGTATCGCGTACCAAGCCTGATCCTGAGCCTATGTATCTGGCACTAGAGAAATTAGGAATAGCACGTGGGGGCGCGGCTTGCGTGCTTTATGTCGGTGATCATATTCGCGATATCGAAGCAGGGAATGCCGCTGGTATGCCCACCATTTTAGCGGCTTATGGCTATATCCCAGCAGAAGATCAGCCGACCCTAAAAAAGTGGGGCGCAACGCATATCGTCGAGACACCGATGCAGCTTAAGCAATTATTATTAAGGTCTGGTAAGTTTGATTACTTGTAAGCAGTCGTGCTTTTTTAATAGTAATGAATCTTGTCTAAAATATATCGATAGCAGTGAGCAATACCATGAATAATACGATGAGCGGTAATAAGAAAAATTCTGAGCGTAATACTATAACCAAAGACAGTCATCAGCCTTTAAGCCATGAACAAATCCGTAATTTTGTCGCAGAAGATAACAGCTTAGAGGGCAAGGTCATTTTAGTGACTGGAGCGGGGGCAGGTATTGGCCGCGTGGCTGCCTTAACTTATGCACGTTTTGGCGCAACGGTACTGCTCTTAGGTCGCACCACTAGTAAGCTTGAAGCTGTTTATGATGAAATTGAAAATATGGGCGGCAAGCAGCCGGCTATTTTGCCTATGGATTTAGAAACTGCTAGTTATGATGAGATGCAAAAGCTAGAGCGGCTTATCGATAAAGAGTTTGGTCATTTAGATGGTCTCCTCAACAATGCTGGCATCTTGGGAGCATTAACCCCGCTTGAGATGTATGATGTCGATATGTTTACCAAAGTAATGCAGATAAACTTCACTGCGACATTTAAGCTGACGCAAGCGTTACTGCCACTGTTAAAAGATGCCAAAAATGGCTCTATTGTCTTTACCTCAAGTACGGTCGGCACTTATCCACGCGCTTTTTGGGGTGCTTACGCCTTATCCAAACAAGCAGTAGAAGGAATGAGCGATATCTTTACTCAAGAGACGCAAAACACTACGAGCTTGCGTTTTAATTGCATCAATCCCGGCGGCACTCGTACCAATATGCGCGCACATGCCTATCCGGGAGAGAGCCCTATGAGCCTCAAAACACCAGAAGATATTATGCCAGGTTATATCTGCTTGATGAGTGATGAGAGTATCGATGTGCGCGGACAAGTGATAGCACTGCAGCCTAAATAATAAAATATGCACGGCTTTTATCGCCAAATTCTCTTGTATACACTTAACGATAGGTGTATTGAAATCCTAGCTAATACGCCCCATCTATCTGTAATTAAAGGCTTTTATTTTAATAACTAAAGATAGAGCTAATAGAAATATGGTTAAAAAGGATAAGATTATGGCAGGTGGATGGTCAAGAGATGGAGCAGAGCACGAGCAAATGGATGCTACCGTCAACGATGCGTTAGATCGGGTGCGCCAAGCACTACCAAAGGGCGAGAGTGCGCAGTATTGTGATGAGTGCGGTGAGCCAATACCAGAAGCGAGAAGGGTAGCAGTACCTGGCGTGCAGCACTGTATCGGCTGTCAAAATGAGCTTGAACAAGACGCTAAGGCTTCTGAGTTATTTAATCGCCGTGGTAGTAAGGACAGTCAACTGCGCTGATAAGCACATACTATATTTATCATAGACAACCAACCCGATGCGGTTGGTTTTTTTATAACAGCACTTGCGTAATTAAAAAATAAATAGTAACCAAATTCAGCAATAAACCGCCTAAAAATACATAGCCATCTTCTGTAATTAAAGCAATGGCAAATAAAATGACAGAGGCTGCAGGTATCATCACCGCGAAAGGTACGAGCTCAAGCGGAATCATAGCAAGGGCGGCAAAAATACAAAGCGCTGCCGCTACCTTTTTCGCTTTATTAGAGGTTAGCTGCTTAAGCCTTGGTTTAACGACTTTATCAATCCATTTTGTGGCTTTTGAAGCAATATTCACCCCTTTGTGCAGCTTGTCTTCATCAAAAGAGATATTATCGACAAATTGCGGCAACCAAGGTCGCTCTTTGCCAAACAGCATCTGAATACTTATCAAAATAATGATCACGCCGCAAACCGTTGGCACCCCAGGGATGCCTCCTGTTGGCATGATGGCAATAAGTGCAGGGGCAAATATCAAAGGCCCAAAGCCTCTAGAGTTAAGCGTATCCATGATATCGCCGATATTTACCTTACCCGTATCTTTATCAGGGTCTAATTGCTCAAGTACGGCAGTCAAACTGTGTTCTGATGAAGAATGATTCGACTTTGAATCATCTTCGTCATAATGAGCATTTTCATGCTCATCTAGAGTCGCTTGATTGTGATCCTTACGAACATTAGATTTGTGAGGGGAAGAATTATTGTCTGTCACCATAGTTCCTAAACGCTTACGCCTTACCTGTTTCAACGTCAGCATCCGCCTCATCGGGAACGAATACATAGCCGACGCCCCATACGGTTTGAATATAGCGCGCTTGCGAAGGGTTGTCCTCAATCAAGCGACGCAGGCGTGATACTTGTACATCGATAGAGCGCTCCATAGCGCCCCACTCGCGACCACGGGCAAGATTCATCAGCTTATCCCGGGTCAAAGGCTCACGTGGATGCTGTACTAAGGCTTTTAATACTGAAAATTCACCAGTAGTCAGCGTTACCACATTACCGTCACGTTTGAGGGTACGCGTAGACAAATCAAGCGTCCAAGGACCAAACTCAACCACCTCTAACTGATGGCTTGGCGCGCCGGGTAGCTCGCGGTTCTGCCGACGTAATACGGCCTTGATGCGGGCGAGCAACTCTTTTGGGTTAAAAGGTTTTGGCAGATAATCATCAGCGCCAGCGTCTAGCCCAGCGATACGATCGGCATCGCCGCCTTTTGCGGTTAGCATAATAATCGGAATATCGGCGTTATCTTCGCGCAAGCGCTTGCAGATACTGATTCCATCTTCGCCTGGCAGCATCAAATCGAGAACGACTAAAGAAAACAGTTCACGCTGCATGAGCTTATCCATCTGACTGCCGTCATGGGCAGTACGTACCACAAAGCCATCATCTTCTAAAAAGCGCTGGAGCAAAGAGCGCAGGCGCGCATCGTCGTCAACGACTAAGATACGCTGAGTCAGAGTATCGGAGCTTTTATTATCAGTCATATAGATATCCTGTAGTGAAGTTTATTATTATAAAAAGTAGCAGTAATGATTGGATAACCCAACTATCTATAATTATGTAATAGTTCTGAATTTGTTTCATCGCTTTTACTGAGCCGTTTAATCCTTAAAACCTTATCGTTCTCCCTATTATCTTTTCTTTCTTTTAGGGTTACTTTTAAAGCTATCAAACTATTACCTCAGTGTATAAGATTGCGCTACTAATTGCATCACTTGTTCACTGAAATGCTGTATGCGTTTGTTTAACAGGGCAAATAAAACATTTATTTGTTTGATTTTGCGTTGTTTTAGCCTGAAAAAATGACATTTCATCTATAAAATACAAGGATATACAGCGAAAGTATAAAAAGGATTATAAATCAGTCAGCTTTTGCTATAATGCCAATCACCATTTCTCAACGATTGATACGTATATGAGTAGCACTGATAGCTTAACGTCATCGGCAGTCTCAGCAAATGCGCAGGGATTAGATGCAACCACACACGCGAATATCCACGACAAGCTTGCTCGCGCGCTTGGCATTAAGACGGCTCAAGTCAACGCCTTTGTCAAACTTTTCGATGAAGGCGCAACGGTTCCTTTTATTGCGCGTTATCGTAAAGAAAAAACGCAAAATCTTGATGATGCGCAGCTCAGGGCACTAGAAAAGTCGCTCAACTATGAGCGCGATATGGCCAGCCGTCGCTTGAAAATCACTGAGCTGCTGCGTGCGCAAGACACTCTAACGGATGAGCTACAAGCCCGTATTGACAACGCGGAGTCTAAGCTTGAGCTTGAAGATATCTACTTACCGTATCGTCCACGTCGTCGCTCCCCGGCGGCCAAGGCCCGCGCTGCTGGTCTAGACAGCGCAGCACAAGCTCTGCTCACGCAAGAGATTACGCCTACGCAGGCGCTAGCAGAGTATCAGCTGCCTACGAGCGTCACTGATGATAGTGGTAATGAGATCGACGTTGACTTTAGCGACCTTGATAAGCAGCTGGCGGGTGTCCAGGCCATTATCGTTGATGAGTGGACGCAAGCGCTTGATCTGCTCGATAACTTACGTAGCGGCTTTGCCAAAACCGCTAGCATCGTCACAAGCGTTGCTAGTGAAGATAAACGTGAAGTCGGTGAGAAGTTCAAAGACTATTTTGATCATAGTGAGAGCTTAGCGCGTCTGCCCAATCATCGCCTGCTCGCTATGCTACGCGGTCGTCAGGAGAACGTTTTAGGCATAAAAGTCGACGGCGAAGATGCGCCATTTATCGAAAAAATCATCAACCATTTCAATATTGATGCTACAGCGCCAAGCGAGCGCCGTGAGTTTCTGTTAGAGGCGGCGAATAGCTTGTGGAAAGACAAGTGGCGTCCGCATATCGAGCATCGCTTATTGACAGAAAAGCGCTTAGCGGCAGAAGCCGACGCTATCGATGTTTTTGCTAATAACCTACAGCATTTATTAATGTCAGCACCAGCAGGCCCTAAAGTGATCTTAGGTGTCGATCCCGGTATTCGTCATGGCGTCAAGATGGCTATTATCGATGCTCAAGGCCATGTGATGCTTGATACTGCTGACAAGCCTGTTGTCGCTACCGTTTATCCTTTTGCTCCTGATAACAAAATGAGCGAGGCCAAGGTGCTTATCGATGAGTTATTAAGCACTTATGACGTTGATTTGGTCGCTATTGGCAACGGTACGGCTAGCCGCGAAACGGACGCTATGATAAAAGAGATTTTATCGGCTAACCACTCGCTAAAGGCCAAGGCTGTCATCGTTAATGAGTCTGGCGCTTCAGTCTATTCTGCCAGTGAGCTGGCTAGTGATGAATTGGCTGACTTAGATGTCTCGGTACGCGGCGCGGTATCTATTGCTCGCCGTTTGCAAGACCCCTTATCTGAGCTAGTAAAAGTCGATCCAAAAGCTATTGGTGTTGGGCAATACCAGCATGACGTTAATCAAAACCAGTTAGCCGATAGTCTGGATAAAGTAACCCAAGATAGCGTCAACGCGGTCGGAGTAGATGTCAATACGGCGAGCCCAGCAATACTTGCGCACATCGCTGGCCTCAATCGCAATGTCGCGCAGCAGATCGTCAGTTATCGTAAAGAGCACGGCGCTTTTGCCAACCGTGAAGCGTTAAAAGACGTGCCGCGCTTGGGAGTCAAGACCTTTGAGCAAGCCGCTGGGTTTTTGCGGGTACATGGGGGGAGTAATCCTCTTGATTCCACTGGCGTACACCCTGAAAGTTACGACATGGTGAATAGCTTACTTGAGCACACCAATAAAGACCTAAACGAGATCATCGGTAATGATGGGCTGCTTAATAGTATAGATACTAGTACGATCGCCGCTAACGATGACAACATCAGTGTTAAAGCAATAGTAGAAGAGCTTGCCAAACCTGCTCGTGATCCGCGTCCTGAGTTTAAGACAGCAAGCTTCCGTGATGATGTCAATAGCATCAAAGATCTTAGCGAAGGCATGACTCTAGAGGGCGTCGTGACCAATGTGACGGCTTTTGGCTGTTTTGTAGATGTGGGCGTACATCAAGATGGGCTAGTGCATATCTCGCAGATGGCTAATGATTTTGTCGCTGATCCGATGAATCGTGTCAAACCAGGCGACATTGTCTCAGTACGTGTCATCTCTATCGATGAGCCACGTGGGCGCATTGGGTTTAGCATGAAACCTGAAGCGCAAAAATCTGAAGGCCGAGTGAAGCCTGCAGCGGCTACCAAGACTAAAGAGCCGAGTACTAATACTGATCGGTCCAATCGCTCTAAAGATAAACGTCCAGCATCACGTGGTAAGCGTACCGACAAAGAGCGCAGAGTCTCGGATAATCAGCCCAACCGCGCGTCAAAGCCAAAGGCTGAAACGCCTAGCAGAATCGGTACTCTTGGCGCGTTGTTGCAAGAAGCTGGCGTGACTAAGACTAAAAAATAATCAATCTAAAAATCACATTTTTCTCAGATAAAAAAGGCAGCCCAATGGCTGCCTTTTTTTTAATCATCGATACCAACATTATTTTTGAATAACGAGATAAGCCAATGACTGCATTAGTAAAGTTGATGAGCTATGCACTTATTGATCGTCTTCTTCCGAAACCTCCGGTAGGTCTTCTGCTTCATCTAACAAAGCCTCTTGAGAGGTCATTTCTGTTGTTTGCAACTCTTGGTCTTGCAAAACATCTGCTGGAGCTTCTATCTCAGTGGTCATCGGTTGTTGGCTAATAGGCGCTTCTAATTCGGCAGCCATCGGCTGTTGGTTGGGATTATTGATGTTTGCTCTAGAGATGGTCTGGGTCTCGCTAATTTGAAACGAATTAGATTGGTTTAATATTGCCTCGTTATTAGCATTGCTGACTTCAGTTTCAAGAGTGGTTGCAGTAGCAGTATCTTGCATATCTACTGAGGCAGTCTCAGTAGGTGCTGCCATTGCTAGACTTGGAATAGTAAGTGCAGCGCCAATAACTAACGATAAAGGTAGAGTACGGTGTTTCATCAATTGATTCCTTAATTTGCATTTTTATAGTGTCAGCTTAAAAGACATAAAACTTGACCGCTATTTAGCTTTGTGTATTATGAACTTATTTAGAATTTTAAATGTATATATTTATTATATCTAACATATAATCTCTAGATAAAATAAAATCATGATAATCGCTAAGCGACTATCATGATCGATTCGAATAAAGAGCATTGTTAACCAATCTAAATTAGTCAAAAACTCCAAACAAGAGAATAGCAATGAAGCTATTGCTATTTCAGTAGTGCATAGATTAAAAATCTAACACATTAATGTTCGTAAGTGACTTTGTGCAACTACTGTACTCTTATTGTCGAGTATAAAAATATAGCAAAGCTACATTAGCCTTATTCATTCATGTCTTCCATGTCATTTACTTCTACATCAGTATCAGGAACACGAATAACTGGGAAAGTTTGGTCGACTTCAGTTTGATTTAAAATAGCAGGATCCACTTCTTGACCTACAATAGCAGTCTGACGACCATTTTGAATAGCGATGGCAGTGCCTGTATTCGTATCAACACGCTGTATCTGATCGGCAGGAGCAACGATAACTTCTTTTACGCTATAAGTAGAAGGGCGAATAACACGTCTAGTCTGCACAACGACTGGCTCGACAGTACGCGCTTCAGCGATAGCAACTTCAGCTTCTGGAGCTTTCATCTCACTGATGACAGGCGTTGGGAAGTTGCTGCCGAAATGGTTGTCACATTGCTGCATAGTAACGCGTAATGGGTTGCCGCTGCTATCCATATAGATGTTCACAGGCATATCGGCAGCGAAAGGAACGTATTTGCCTACTAGTGCGCCAGAAACGCCATAACGACCATTTGATTGACCTACGCCTAGATCACAAGCGCCCGCTTCATAGTCACCGGTACGTAAATTATTATCGCTAACGACGCGCTCAGGAATCATCACCTCTGATAAACGCATTTTTGCAACGCTAGCTTCACCAGCACGAGGCATAGGCTTTTGGTAAGTATAAGGAGTATAGTATTTTGCTGAACCGTCTTTTACTGCCATAACACATTCATCATAAGTGTCATAGCCGACGTTGCCGTTATTGTCTGTGGTCATAGCGGCATTGGCGTTAGTGCCTAACATAGCAAGACCTGAAGTGAGTACAGCTGCCGTCAATATATTAAATTTCATAGTTATTCCCTCTCAATTATTATCATTAGTGTTTAGCAAAGTTAACAATCATTCTGAAGCGTTAGTAGATTTTTATTTCGTTGAAGCGACTTTATTATCTAGCTAGATAGAAGTATCTAGCTAGAGATAATCCTTCTCAGTATTTAGCTTTTACTGACTAGTAAGTGCTTCTTGTCAATAACTAACGCCTAGACACAAACAATATTACTTGAGCACTCAAATTATCGCTGTGTCATTCGGCTAACAATGTGTAGCGTTATGTATTTAATACCTAAAAATCAGCAGTGTCATTTACGCAAGTGATACGTTGTTAGTGTTTGATAACATTGTATAGTCGATCCACTCTAAAAATGACATACCGCTGTTGGGATGAGTTTTATGCAGCCTCTAGGGAGAGCAGCACGCAAGTAAAATTTATACCAGTAGCGCACTTAATCTCATAACAACTTTACTTTAAACTGACTATATATAGCTAATAAGGGAGATAAGCACAGTAAGGAACAGCTCAGTTGCACTTATGTATGAGTACTGGCTTAAATATAAAAAGACCGCACCCTATTTGTGCATAGAATGCGGTCGTCAATCATATATCAAGCTGTACTAGCGGTTTGCTAAGTAGTATTTACTGGTAGGTTATTTCTCTTCTATCACTTCAAAGCTAAGACCAGCATGCTCTTCAAGGCGAGCTATGAGCTTATCACCCATCGCTGAAGCTGGCGTCCAAAACCCGCCTTTAACGTCTTTATGCGAGATATCTTGCGCCAAACATAAAGCGGACTGTGCCAGCATTCTTGACGTACTGCCATAACCTGGATCTCTATCGCCAGTAACTTTTGTGCTGATAGAGTCGTTTTTTGCGGTATGACCAAAGAAGCGAATATCGAAATAACCATTCTCTTGCTCTGATTTAGAAGGGCCAGAGCCTGATTTTGGCAAGACATGTTTAGAGAGTAATTCGCGGCTAGGCTTGAACATCATCGTAGTGGCAAACCCGAGCAACCCTGCACTCAAAGCGTAGCTGGTGAGCTGACCTTTGACGCCATCTTTCATCCACATTGCTTCGTCATATTTGAACTCACGGCCATACTCATAATCTGTGAGCTGATTGGTACGATGGACGATACGCGTGTTAATACTAGCCATCACAAACGGAGCC
This sequence comes from Psychrobacter sp. 1U2, assembly GCF_051847575.1. Lineage (NCBI taxonomy): Bacteria > Pseudomonadati > Pseudomonadota > Gammaproteobacteria > Moraxellales > Moraxellaceae > Psychrobacter > Psychrobacter sp. 1U2. The sequence goes on along the minus strand of NZ_JBPYDC010000005.1, from coordinate 107,287 downwards.
AGCCAGCGGCCGTGCTCACTGTCATATTCAGGCTTACTGACGTTTTTCTGACGCACGTTTGGTGCATCCGTATCATCGTTGAGTAAATAAGGATTAGCGACTTGCTTACGGCGCGACTTATCTTTACCAACCTCTTCAAAGATAGTCGCCATAGAAGCAACCGTACCGCCAGATAAACCGCCTTTAGCTGCTTTGACTCGCATATGAATCTCTTCACACGCGTTATCAAATCTCTCTTCAGCCTGCTGCTGAGTGAAATACACTCCCAAATCTGAAGGGATAGAATCAAACCCACAAGAGTTGACAATACGAGCGCCGCTCTTGCTCGCAGCGTCTTGGTACTTGTCCATCATATCTTTGATAAAGATAGCTTCGCCCGTTAAATCGACATAGTCGGTACCGTTACTGGTGCATGACTTGATTAACGGCTCACCGTATTTAAGATAAGGACCGACGGTTGAGATCACCACTTTAGCTTGCTTGGTCATCTCATCAAGGCTTGCGTCATCATTACTATTAGCGAGAATGATATCAACCTTTTTCGCTGAGCCTGAGTCACTAATCTCAGATTGGAGTTTTTTTAACTTTTCTTCGTCGCGTCCAGCGATGGCCCAATTAAGATTATCGTCATTAGACTCTGCTAAAAACTGGGATAAGTATTTAGCGGTAATCTGCCCTACGAAGCTTGTAGCACCGTACAGGACCACAGCGTAAGGACGATCGTCTTGTTTTGCGTTAGTCGCTTGTTTTTCTACAGAGTTAGCCATGTTGAATTTCCTTATATATTAGATGATAAATCTAGTCTTATTAATTGAGATAACGGCACTAAGACTTATACTTAGTCGCATTATTTCACCTTGTTTCTCATTGCTTTAGGTCACATTCTGCTAAATAATGATGAAGCTGCCTTAGTAAAAATAATAGAGTAGCGTCAGCTTTAATGGCAATAGACAGTATTATAGGTGGTAGCAATACGTTGAGTTTTAAAGGTCTAAAGCTTTTTCCTGACATTAAACGAGTCACCTACACAGTCATTCAGTAGTATTGTACACCGCTCTCTATTTTGCTTGTACTCATATGCTTTGATGTTCTATATATAAATTAGAATAATGCTAATAAACATCGTCAAAGTGCTACAAAACTAAAGCTCTGGCTACACAGGTTACACAATATAGCGCGATGTTTACCAAAATCAACGTAGCTAGGGTTTAAAGTAACTATGGAAAATTGCTAATCTATTCTCGTAAGCCAAATCTCGTAGATAAGAGTAGGGCTACTAACAATAATTTTTATAATTTAATAAATACTTTATAAATTGAATGCTTCAATCATTGTTGGCTTTCAGTATTACGCTTTATGTACTTACTAGCTTGATGTACTACTAAAAGCAAGCTATAAGTCGCATAAGCAGCTTGACAGCAATTGAGTTTATTGAAGCTTTGATTTTAATTCGAGGAGAAGGAATATGTTTCGCTGGGCTATTATATTTGCAGTTATCGCACTTATCGCTAGTTTATTAGGTTTTGGCGGTGTTGCAGGGTTATCATCGAACTTGGCATACATTTTCTTAATCGTTGCCGTTATTCTATTTATCGTGGCCTTTGTTGGTCGCAAAATGTAGTTACTGAGATAAATATTAAACAGGAAATTGTTAAAAAGAAAAACGTCCTTTAAAAGGACGTTTTTTTGATGGCGATTATTTGCACTTAGTATATTATTCACGCTCAATAAGCACTTTTTACAGTCTTTTGGGCTGCACGATATGCTGCATACGTTTCGCTAAGCGGATATCTAAACTACTGATACCGCCTGTATCATCGGTAGTCAGGCGTACTTTGACAGTATTATAAACATTCTGCCATTCAGGATAATGCTCTAACGCCTCAGCGTAAAAAGCCGCTTGAGTCATAAAACTGATGGCTTCCACAAAGTCATTAAATTTGAACAATTTTACGATACTATTCCCGTCGCGCTGCCATCCTGGTAAATCTTGCAGCTGCAGGTCGACTTGTTTTTCAGATAAACTACTCATAGCAATATCCTTTATTATTATAGTGGTCACTATAGTATTCTATACTATAGCGCCTGTGGTGATAGTAATTACTGACAAATATTCGTCAACACGCCCTACGCAAGACCGACTATACTAAATCCTGATATTCAGGGTGTTTGTTGATATAGGCGTCTACAAAGGAGCACTGTGGAACGACTTTTTTGTTATGCTCACGAGCATAGTCCAAAGCATGTTTAACTAATGCTGAGCCCACGCCGCGACCACCTAAAGCTTGCGGTACGATAGTATGATCGTAGACTAAAGTGTCGCCTTTATCTAGATAACTGATATAGCCGGTTTGACCCTCTATTGTAGTCTCAAAACGGTTGGCTTGCTGGTCATGCTCAATTTGTATGTCATTTTTGGTATTTTGATGACTCATAAAATCTCCTTGGTAATATTTATGTATTGCCGGTTGGTGTTAGACTGCTGACTTTTAATCATTCGCGTCTTACGCTTGGTATTCAATAACTCCTAACCAGCAACTGGGTGTTTAGTGATAAGTGTCTAATATTTAATTTATAATGTCTAGTGGCTAATCTTTAAGGTTTGGCTTATCGCTGCTGAAGGCAACGTAGCATCGGTGGTAAGTAGTTATCAAGCAGCTTAGAGAATGATAAATAATGCACGGCGACGGCCACTACACTCTTTGGTGCTTCTTCAGTTTTTGGGTCAGTAGGCTTATGAGAATAGGCGAGCCATTCAGCTTCGCTCGGATGGCTAAAATGACGAATACGACCGATCACTTGTTTGAGCTGATCGCCAAAACGCCCCGTATTGTAAGATAAGCCATACTTTTGGCAAATGGCTTGAACTTGTGGCGCGATGCGCGCGTAATGGTTGGCTGGCATATCAGGGAAGATGTGATGTTCGATCTGATGGGATAGGTTGCCGGTCAGAATATGGAACCATTTTTTGCCTTCGATATTACTAGAACCCAATATTTGCCGCACGTACCATTCGCCCTTGCTCTCATCCTCAGCGAGCTGAGTATAAATATGGGCCTGCTCGGTAAAGTGGCCACAAAATATCACCGCCCAAGTCCACACATTGCGAGTGATGTTAGCGACAAAATTACCACTTAGGGTACTCATCGCGCTGCGTTTACCAAATAATAAACCAGTTGCTATAGGTAGAGCTAGATAGTCTTTGCCTACTTGACGCGCTATTTTGGTAAATAAAGCTTGTGACTTTGCTTGCATAATCTGCTCAAACTCTGGCGAATCGGCATAGTCTTCTGCACTAATCTGAATATCATGAAAAGCAACTGCCCATTCAAACCCTAAGGCCAACACTAGCGTTTTAAGCATATTATAGCGATCGTCTGGTATCCAAGGCTGCTCATCAGTCACGCGAATCAAATGGTAACCAACGTCATGATCGCGACCAACGATATTGGTAAAAGTATGATGCAGGTAGTTATGCGAATGCTGCCACAATGGTGCTGGGCAAACGATATCCCAATCGAACTTTTTACTATTGAGATGTGGATGTTGCATCCAGTCAAACTGTCCGTGCATGACGTTATGACCCAGCTCCATATTATTGAGGATTTTGCTAAAACTCAATAATGAGGTGGCTAGTAACCAAGTAGCAGCGCTACGTTGCCATGACGTCATGCGCCCAGCGGCTACCAATAGACCACGAGCAACTAGCTCACTGTAGACTACAGCACTATACACGCGCTGTATATAACGAGCATCATTAGTACCTAATGAGTCCATCACCTCTTTGTAGAGCGCGTTTAAGTCGGCTGCCAAAGCGTCAGTTTGTGCCTTTGGTAGATGCGTGCCCGTCAATGTAGGATAACGGGCGTTTTTGAGCGGTGCTGATATCGCTTCCTCAGCAAATGAGAGGTTATGAGTAGTACGCGGTGCAGTAGTCGAGATAGCAACAGCAGAATGTGCAGCAGATATAGACGGCAATAAACGCATTATTGATCCTTAACCGGAACTGCTTTTATTCGCTTAACACAGCGACGGTCTATTAAGTAAAGTGGGTTACAGCATACAATATGACTTAGGGTTATTCTATTTTAGTTAGGTATAAGTTGCTGTATTTTGGTTAGTTTTTCTAATTGTACAGTAATAATTGTATAATATAACTAATTAATTAATGTCTGTTGTTGTATTGACGCTATTAATAGTAGCTAGCTAACTTTTAGGTCAGCTGAAGCCTGTTTTTTGCAAAGCTTTAAGCCAAGCTTTATATCTCTAACACCACCTCGGTCATCGCTATATTGATACACGTTTGAATGGACTCAGCACCATTGCTACTCAGTTTTCCTGTTTCTATATTTTTGACCACACCACTGATTTTATCGCAGCGACATAGCTGACAGATGCCTTGTCTACAGCCGTAGGTTAGCCGTATACCGGCTTGTTCAGCACCTATCAGTATGGTATTAGCGCTACTAAACTGCTGTTGGCGTCCACGAAGATAAACCATTTGCGGCTCTATATCTGCCACATCTTTTTTGACGTCACTTTGTAGTGTAGAAATACTAGTACCGAAACGTTCTACCACAATGTTATATCTTAGCGATTGATTACTCGGTAGCACTATTTCATCAGCCGCTTTGTATAGACTAGTCAGTAGCGACGAGGAACCACAAGCAAATATAGCGGTATTAGTCAAAGGAAGTTGTAGCGATAATAGGGTTTCACTCGTCAGATAGCGGCTGTTAGCAAGGTAGCTGTCAGGCTCAGTGGTACTAACAATATGACAGTCAAAAGAGTCATATAAAGCCGCTAAATGCTGCCAATAATGTAAAAACGGAGTCTGCGCTGACGATTGGCGATGATAATAGAGTAAGGTCACAGGATGATGGTTTGCTAGTGCCTGAGTGATCAATCCTAGCATCGGGGTAATACCGCTACCACTGGCGATAAACAGTATCGGCGCTGCTGACCCAGAGTTTGTAGGCCCAGGGTTTATAAATGGTACGTTGTTTTCAAAGGTAAAATCGCCCGCCGGAATGCCACTATCAAAAATGGTGCCGAGCGCTACCTGCTGCGTTAAATAATTAGAAACCAGTCCCTGCGGCTTGATGGCGATAGTGACGGTATTTTTGGTAGACAAAGTCGAGTGATTAGCTCGCTTGGTAAGGCTATGGTCATTGTTGTCAAAAATGGCTTGTTGCAGAGCAATAGGCTGATTATAGAAACCAACAAGCGAATAATGGCGCTGATGATAAACGCCCTCAATAGGAATGCTCAAACTGATATGTTGACCGCCATGCCAATCATCAAATCGTGCAAAAGCTTGGCGTCTAAAAGCTCGATTGGTCTCAAACTCTAAAACAATCAAATCATCGCTAAGCTGTTGTCTGGCCACTAAGCGCAGTCTAGCGGACGTCAACGACCAAAAAGGTTGCAGTCGCGAGCCTAAGAAGTTGATGAAGGCGCTTTGGATCATTTCTGGACGGTAGGCTTCGGTCATAAGCACCTTTTGTGCAGCTATTTAGCCATTTATATAAGCATTATTATCTGAACCAGAGCTAAATTATATAGCCTAAACTTATGAGTTTTATTAAGTTCAACTAACATAGTAACTGCTATTGATTAAATTTACGAAAACTTTGCTGCAATTTTTTGTCATATTATGAGACAGAACCTTATCTAAAAGGGATAGTGTCAATTCAAATTAGTGAGTAGATTAAAACTTTATGGCTGTTCACTACTCAAAATATCTTACGACTAACAGTACCCATAGAACCACAAAACACCCTTTAAAGCAGTCTGTCAGCTTGCAGGGTGTGCGCTTCAATGCGATAATGAGTGATAACTAATATTCTTTATTCCGAGGCCTCATAAACGCTGTTTTTGTTCAGTTTTTTGATAAAAATGTTTTTGTTCGCCTCTTTTATATAGTCCATCGGAGTGTTAATGGCTCAATATATTTACACGATGAACAACGTGTCAAAACTTGTTCCGCCTAAGCGCGAAATTCTAAAAAATATCAACCTGTCTTTTTTTCCGGGTGCCAAAATTGGTGTCTTAGGTATTAATGGTGCCGGTAAGTCAACTTTGCTGCGCATTATGGCGGGCGTGGATACTGAGTTCAGCGGTGAAGCACGCGCGCAGACGGGTACTAAAATTGGTTACTTACCGCAAGAGCCACAACTGGACGACAGCAAAGACGTCCGTGGCAACGTCGAAGACGGGATGCGTGAAGCGTTAGATGCGCTAGCGCGCTTAGATCAAATCTATGCCGAATATGCCGAGCCGGATGCCGATTTTGATAAGCTTGCTGAAGAGCAAGGCAAGATGGAAGACATCATCCAAACTTGGGACGCGCATAACCTAGAGCCGCAACTAGAAAAAGCGGCTGATGCGTTACGTCTACCGCCTTGGGATGCCGATGTTAGCAAGCTCTCTGGTGGTGAAAAACGCCGTGTAGCCTTGTGTCGTCTATTGTTATCACGTCCTGATATGCTACTGCTTGATGAGCCTACTAACCATTTGGACGCCGAATCAGTCGCTTGGCTCGAGCAGTTTCTGCAGAACTATAGCGGCACTATCGTCGCCATTACCCATGACCGTTATTTCTTGGATAATGTGGCGCAGTGGATTTTGGAGCTGGATCGTGGCCATGGCTATCCGTATGAAGGTAATTATACTGAGTGGCTCGAGCAAAAAAATATCCGCTTAGAGCAACAAAACAAGCAAGAAGAATCGTTTGCTAAAGCGCTGAAAAAAGAGCTTGAGTGGATTCGTAAAAACCAAAAAGGCCAACAAGCGAAATCTAAGTCGCGGGTGCAGCGTTTTGAAGAGCTCAACTCCCAAGAGTTCCAAAAACGTAATGAGACCTCAGAGATTTATATTCCGCCCGGTCCGCGTCTAGGTAATAAAGTCATCGAAGTAAATAATATCTCCAAATCTTTTGGCGATCGTCTGCTTTATAAAGACCTCAGCTTCAATGTGCCAGCGGGTGCTATCGTAGGTATTATCGGTCCGAACGGGGCGGGTAAAACCACGCTATTTAATATGATTACTGAGCGTGACACCCCTGATACTGGCTCTGTCGATTTAGGGGAAAGCGTTAAAGTCGCTTATGTCGGTCAGGTACGTGATAACCTTGATGATAAGAAAACGGTCTGGGAAGAGATTTCTGATGGTTTAGATATTATCACCGTTGGTGATTACACCACGCCAAGCCGCGCTTATATTGGCCGCTTTAACTTTAAAGGTTCAGACCAACAAAAACATGTCGGTCAACTCTCAGGTGGTGAGCGTAACCGCTTGCAGCTGGCCAAAACGCTTAAGCAAGGCGCGAACGTATTACTACTCGATGAGCCCTCTAACGACTTGGATATCGAGACGTTGCGTGCACTAGAAGACGCTATTCAAGTGTTCCCAGGTACGGTTATGGTGGTCTCGCATGATCGCTGGTTCTTGGACCGTATTGCTACTCATATCTTAGCGTTTGAAGAAGAAGGCCCGATTTGGTTTGACGGTAATTACACTGAGTTTGAAGCGTATCGCAAAAAGACGATGGGTGATGATGCCGGTCCAAAACGTATGAAATATAAGAAAATCACTAATTAAGCTAAAAAGTAGCTTTATGTTTATAGATAAAAAGACCGCTAATCAATTAGCGGTCTTTTTTTGAAAGTATTATAGATAGTAAGACAATTAACGCTTACGGCCAAACTTGCGCTGTTTTTTATTACTGATTTCTGTAATAGCGTGAGTAATCTCTTTTTCATCGAGACTGGCCACTTGTTGCAAGATTTGCATCATATCCGGGGTTAAAATGTACTTGGCGTGATGAGCAATATTATTAATACGCTGATCGAAGCTTAGTACGCCAGTCTCTTCTTCTTTTTGTACATAGTCGAGACGAATAAGAGCATTAACGAAGCTAGTAAACAGCGAGCGATCAAAGAAGTCAGGGATGTCGTCGGCATAGAGCACAGATAGACGCTGACCTAATAGATGGCAGAGATCGACCACTTCGCTTTCTGTAAGATTCCCTGAACCTTGCTGCGCTAATAGCGCAAGCGTCATAAAGTAACGCTCAAGGCTTTGTTCGACAGGCGTCGCTAGTACTTGCAGCTGCTGATAACGGCTGCTGTTAGTTTCAGGAGCACTAAGCACACCTTCTTCTAACTCAACGATCAAGCCATGTTCAATCAAATTATCTATCTTTTGATTGAGGACCGCTTGCAGGCTCTGCGCCGAGTAATATAAAAACAGCTCACCTTGTAAGAAGGGATACAGCTGCGAGACGATATTATCCAAGCGGCTACGCTCAATACGGCCGTTACGAGCGACGAGTGCGGCTAAGAAAGATAACAAAATAAAGACATGCAAGATGTTGTTACGGAAGTAACTGAGCAGCGCCGCTTGTTTACCCGCAACTTGAATGATATCTCCTAAAATATGCGGTATGCGCTCAATGAGCTTGAGCTTGATACCATAATCGATGATATCTTGCGGACTCATATCGGTCACGACCGTGTCATCGGCATAAGGTAGATAGCGAGCAATACCTTGATATAGAGCGATTTGCTCGCGGCAGATAACTTCATCGAGCGCGGCTTTTGGCGCTGATAAGAGCACTAATGACAATAAGGAAACAGGATTGACGACTGCCGCCTTATTAATGTGCTGCATGATTTTGACGCCGATATTATCGACCATAGCATTGGTTTTTTTATCTAGCGGCGTATCGGTACGGTCTTTGGGTAAGCTATCTGCTGCGACATCAAACTTCTGCATAAAGTCGCTCAAATGTAGCGGCGTACCGAAGCTCAAATGCACATTACCAAAGATACGCTCGATCTTCTTGGTGGCTTTTAATAAGCCAACAACCGACTCTGACTCCTTTGGCTTACCTTTGAGCTCACCGATATAAGTGCCGCCCTCCATAATACGCTCGTAACCAATGTAAGTGGGAATAAACACGACTGGCTTATTGGTTTTGCGCAGTTGGCTATGTACCGTCATTGCTAGCATCCCCATCTTTGGCGGCAGCAGCCGACCTGAGCGTGAACGCCCGCCTTCAATGAAGTACTCAATAGGGGTGCTACGACTGATTAAGGTGTGCATGTACTCGCGCAGTACCGCTGTGTACAAGGCATTACCGCGAAAACTGCGACGAATATAAAAGGCTACTGCGCCGCGCAATAAAGGTCCTAGCACTGGCACATCTAAGTTATCACCTGCTGCGACATAAGGAATGCTCAACCCGCGCTTATAGATGACATAAGACAGTAATAAATAATCGACGTGACTGCGATGACAAGGCACATATATGATTTCGTGATCGGTGGCAAGCTCTCGTACCCGCTCGAAATGATGCACTTCTACGCCATCATAAAGCTGTGTCCATAGCCAAGTCAAAAAGCGCTCAAAGACCCTAATAATCGAGTAAGAGTAGTTATTGACCATCTCATTGGCATAACCGCGAGCGACATCACGCGCCTCATGCTCAGAGACGCCAGTGTCACTGGCTTCTTTTTCGATAGCATGTTTGATAGCGGGCGAGTAAATCAGCTTATCGACCAAATTACGTCTGTCAGACAAATCAGGCCCGAGCATGCTCGCGCGCTGCTTATCTAAATACAGATCAAGCTGATATTGCAGGTTACGTAGTAGCTCTCGATTGGCATCGACTGTAGGAACTAAAGCCCTATTGGTGGCTGTCGTTGAAGAACTAGTCGCTGAAGGGTCAACCTCTGAACCGTTAGGCAAAATAGGGTCGCTTGAGGACTGCTGGTGCTTACTAGGCTTAGGAACATCCGACACCTCTAAGTCATCGTTTAAATGATTATAAACGATAGTACGTAAGTCCTGCGGAGCATGAAACTGTACAAAGGTATCTCGGCCCATGACCCCGATATTAAACAGCTGCTTGGTGATACTAGGATCTTCCCAGTTATCGGTCATTAGTAGCTTAAATAAAGAGTCTTCCTTTTCCGGCGCTCGTCCCCACAGAATCGACACCGGCACTAATCTGATGTTGAGATCAGGATGTTGCAATGTGGCGGCAACTAAACGCGCTAGACGCGGTGAAAGCTGATCGTCCGTTGCTTTTGGGTGGTTCAAAAAGATAATAGCCGCGTTTTCATCGAGGTCATGGGCTAGATCTTTTACCCCGACTAAAGCGGGTGGCAGCTTACACTCTTGGGTCTGCAAATCAATGAGGATACTGTTGGAGCGTGAGTAGTCTTGCAGCACATAAAAAGTCAGGGTCTGCTCATCATCAGCAAGTTTGGGTAGCTCACCTAGTAGTTTAGGTTTGACGGTCACGCCAAGCGCTTTTCCTGATAGTTTACGGTAGATCTGGCTAATAGGTGCTTTACTGTAAGAGGTATTCGCCAGCTTATGATCATCAGCGTAGACATCGATATTTTTGTCGGCGTCTTGAGTAGTGTCGTTATGGGCTTCAGAAGCTGCCGAGGTGTCGGAAGTCTTAGCGCTCGATGATCTAAAAAAGCGTTTTTTTAGGAAACGGGGTATCATAATTAAAATCATATCTGCAAAATGTAATACGCTTATGATGCCACAAAAGTACATAAAGCGATATATGACCTCAGTATCTATCTCAGTATTACGTCAGTATCTATAGCTAATATTAATCGCCTGTCATTCATCTAAACGCCTATGCCAAGCTATTTTAATCCATACAAAAACTGTTTAAGATAAATGGCTTCTTAGTGCTTTATTACTGACTTAATCTTTGGACAGCTGCTTATGACACCCGCTATTAACCTTGCCAAAAAACTCAAACTAACTTATAAAATACATGAGTATACACATGAAACCAATGCAAGCTCCTATGGCTTAGAAGCTGCCCAAAAACTAGGCGTTGCGGCCGAGCGCGTCTTTAAAACCTTAGTTGTAAAGACAGATAGTGGCCAATTAGCGGTTGCGATACTGCCAGTAGAAAACACTTTGAATGTTAAAAAAATGGCGAAAGCGCTGTGTTTTCATAAAACCTTATCTTGCAAAAAAGTACAAATGGCTGAGCCGCAAGAGGTGCAGCGTAGCAGCAGCTATGTACTCGGCGGCGTCAGTCCTTTAGGGCAAAAAAAGCGCCTAGCGACGGTGATTGATAGCCGCGCGCAGCAACACCCAACCATCTATGTCAGCGCTGGACGTCGCGGGCTAGAGATTGAGCTACCGGCTGGCGAGCTGGCAGCGGCCCTAAATGCTCAGTTTGCTGATATTATCGATGAGTGACTTTACTCATTTTCTATAGCTGTAAAAATCTTATAAGGAAAAATTCTATGCCGCATCTTACTATTCAAGCCACGCCTAACGTCAGTGTCGAGCGCCCTGAGACGCTGCTAAAAGTACTGAACCAAGCACTGTGGCAGAGCGGACATTTTGGCAAGCCCACGGATATTAAGGCGCGTATCTTACCGATAGATAGTTTTTTGGTTGGGGTCGAAGATGATGAGCAAGAGTATGGTTTTATTTACGCACATCTGAAACTGATGAGTGGGCGCGATACCATAGTACGTAATCAGCTCGCTGAGATATTAGTAGCTGCTATAAACAATGAAATCGCAAGTGACCAATCAGGACGCGCGGCGCTGCAGATATGCGTTGAAGTAGAAGAGATTAGCGCGATTTATCATAAAAAAATGCTTGAATAATAAGCGAGTCGGACTTTTTAAGCGTTTATATGCCTAGCGTTTATACACTTAGCTTTGCCCATAAAAAAAGCGCCTAATGCATAGACGCTTTTCTATTACTTTCATTTTATGAATTGGTTTTTAACTATAACGCTCTAAATCTTAGTCTAAAAACGCAAAGTTTTCGATATCCATTGCGGTCATGCTCTCGCTTGGCGCAACCATACCTTCGGCGTGGCCTGAGGTACGTGGTAACAGCTTATCGAAATAGAACTCAGCGGTTTGAATCTTCGCTTGGTAGAATTCTGGGGCTTCTACGCCGCCGTTTTCTAGCTTGTCATAAGCGACAGCCGCCATACGTGCCCAGTGGTAGCCCATCATCACATAACCTGAGTACATCAAGAAATCTTCTGAAGCGGCTGAGATGATTTCACGATCTTTACGTGCCATCAGCATCAAGCGTACGGTTAAGGTGTTCCACTCAGCACATAGCTTAGTCAAAGCCCAAACGAATTTACGCATGTCTTTATCAAGGGCATACTCGCTGCACCATTTCATAATGCTTGAGGTGTAGTCGCGGATGATCTTACCTTTCGACTGCAAGATAACTTTACGGCCAAGTAAGTCTAGTGCTTGTACGCCCGTGGTACCTTCGTACATAGTAGCGATACGCGCATCACGAGCGATAAGCTCCATGCCCCATTCTTTAATATAGCCGTGACCGCCGTAAACCTGCTGGCCGTGCTTAGCCGCTTCGATACCCAGCTCAGTTAAGAAGCCTTTAAGGATTGGGGTATAAAAGCCTAATTTATCATCCCACTTCTCAAACTCAGCATCATCCCCATTGGCCACGCCTTGTGACATTTTGTCGGCATAGCGTGCTGAGTGATAAATCATCGAGCGACCCCCTTCAGCGAATGCTTTTTGGGTAAGCAGCATACGGCGCACGTCAGCGTGATGGATAATAGCATCCGCGACTTTTTCAGGATCTTTCGTTCCTGATAAGGTGCGCATAGAGCGGCGCTCTTTGGCATACGGCAGGGCGTTTTGGAAAGACAGCTCAGTATGCGCTAAGCCTTCGATACCCGTACCGATACGCGCGGTGTTCATAAAGGTGAACATGGCTTTTAGGCCTTTGTTTGGCTCGCCGATGAGATAGCCCGTTGCGCCGTCGAAGTTTAGGACACAAGTCGCTGATGAGCTGATACCCATTTTGTGTTCGATAGAGCCACAAGTGACGCCGTTACGCTCGCCAGCTTCGCCTTCCGCGTTTGGTAAGAATTTTGGCACGATAAATAGTGAGATACCGCGAGTACCTTCAGGTGCATCCGGTAGGCGTGCAAGAACGATATGGACGATGTTATCCGTAAGATCATGCTCACCGCTCGAGATGAAAATCTTAGTACCTGATAGTTTATAAGTACCGTCTTCTTGCGGTATAGCTTTTGATTTTACTTGGCCCAAATCGGTACCACACTGGGGCTCAGTTAAGCACATAGTACCTGACCAAGTGCCTTCGACGAGCTTATGCATATAGGTTTCTTTTTGCTCATCCGTACCATACTGCATGATGGTGTTGATACAGCCGGTCGATAGGCCTGGATACATAGACCACGGCCAGTTGGCAGTACCGATGATTTCCGCTTTGATCAAGTTGATCGACATTGGCAGGTTCATACCGCCGTATTCTTCTGGGTATGAAATACCTTGCCAGCCACCTTCTACAAACTGGTTGTAAGCTTCTTTAAAGCCTTTAGGCGTAGTGACGACGCCATCTTCAAAATGACAGCCTTCTTCGTCAGCAGGCTGATAGATAGGGGATAAGATGTTTTCAGCAAAATCAGCCATCCCTTGCAAGATCATATCGACGGTTTCAGGATCAGCATTTTCGCCATTGTCTAGGGTCTTGTAATGTGACTGAAAATCAAAGACATCATTTATCAAAAACTTAATATCACGTAAAGGGGCTTTGTAAGTTAACATAGGGGCTCTCTTCGACAAGTTGAGACAACAAACGATAATAGACGGTTAGATCTTCATCGGTAGCTGACTATAAAATTTATGGTAAGGCTAATATAGGAATAAGATAATTTTTTATATCTTGACTATAAAGGGGTGTTGCTATGACAGTTATGATAAACCCAGTATAAAGAGTCTGCGGCCACAAATATACCATTGATAACTAATATTCATATTATATATTGTATATTATTACTATTAGTTATTATACAAACTGAGTTGAACTGAATTGATAGCAACAAAAAATAAAGGCTTAGAGCACCCGTAAAATATAATATAGTTCTTACAGCATTAGAGTCACGAGATTGCCGAAAGGTAAGAGTAATTCAGGGTTTTTATTTATGTCAGCAAAGCACAGTCGCAACGTTTACTACCGCTTTTTTCAGCGGCTATTGGCGACTATCAGGCGTTTGATTACTGGTGAGATTGAGCATTTAATGACCGTTAATCAAAGCCGTCGACCTTGGCATATGCCCATTATCGCTGCTATCGCGATTAGCTTTCCGGTATTTGTTGGCGCTTATTTTGACGCTCTATCTGCAGGGATCAAAGCTTCGCTTGGAGCGATGATTATACTTAACTTACCCTTTATAGGAAGCTTGCCTCAGCGTTTGGTGACGGTGATGGCTTGGGGCTTTGCGATGTCTTTATGTTTTGCGTTAGGACTTATCGCTCAGCAGCTGCCTTTCATTAAGATTCCTGTGTTTGCGTTAGTAGCTTTTGCTATTGTGGTATTTGGGCGCTATTACCACCAGCCCCCGCCGGCAGGACTGTTTGTGATGATGTCTACCGCTATCGCCTTATTTATCCCCGTGCCTTTGACACAAATTATTGCAGCGACTGGCCTCGTGATGCTTGGTAGCGGTTTTGCGCTCATTATGGCGCTGCTCTATTCGTTGTGGTTATTGGCAACACGCGAGCGCACTGATCTGCCAGCGCAAAGCTATCAGCCGGAGACAATCAGTGAAAGTATCATGGTGGCCGGTTTTGTCAGTCTCTCTTTATCCCTCGCGTTAGTGCTGGCGATGCCCTATCCGTATTGGGCGGCGGTGAGCTGCTTTATTATTATTCAAGGCATTCATCTACGTACGATGTGGATTAAGCAGTTCCATCGTCTACTAGGCACGCTGATAGGCATGGGGGTAGCGGCATGGATGCTGTCTTGGCATCTGACATTATGGCAAGTCGCTGCCGCTATTTTTGTGCTGATGCTGTGTATTGAGTCCTTAGTCGATCGCCATTATGGCCTTGCGGTGATCTTTATCACGCCATTAACTGTATTTATCGCCGAATACGGCAGTGGCCTACCGCCCTCGCAGCAGCTCTATCAAGAAGTCATTCAAGCACGTATGCTAGATACCGCGCTGGGCTGTCTCATAGGCCTGGTTGGCGGTATGGCGATGCAATCTGCAAAGCTGCGCGCACCTCTAAATCGCCTGGAGCGCTGGCTATTAGAGCGTTTTGGTATCTAAGATATCCTAGTATGCTAAAACACTTTATGCCGATGGCGCTGGCAAGTCTTTTGTTGCTGCCGCGATATCTGCGGCCTGTCCGGTCCAATGCTCAAAGCTTAGCGCTGCTTGATTGATAAGCATACCGTAACCATCAGATACCTGTGCGCCGCGCTGTGCAAAGTGCTGCAAGAAGGGCAGGGCGCGCCCATACATCATATCGTAAGCATAGTGAGTGTTAAGACTATCGGCTATCGGTAGGATATCTTGGGTCAGACCGATGGAAGTGGCATTAATTATCAAGTCAAACTCGCCAGTCAGCTCCGCCGTCGTACAAGTCTCAATAGCCTGCTTCTCAATCGTTTGGCTTGCCGCGCTAAGCTCAGTGACTAGCGTCTGCGCTTTACTTAAAGTGCGATTGGCAATCGTTAAGGACGCGATACCCGCTTGAATGAGAGGCAGTACCACGCCGCGCGCTGCGCCGCCTGCCCCAATAATCGCCACGCGCGCCTCTTTCAGTGGCCATCCTAAGCTAGTGATGTGATTGACTAAGCCTTGACCATCGGTGTTATCACCATAAACCGCACCGCCTTTTGTCAATAAGGTATTGACTGCACCTGCCACGCGGGCGTGTTCGGATAAGCCTCCTTGCGCCTGACAGTGAGTAAAAGCGATTTGTTTAAAGGGTACGGTGACATTAGCGCCGACGCCGCCACCATTAAAAAAAGCCTCGACTACCGCGATAAAGCTAGCTTCATTATCTGGACAATACTGGCGCTGATAGCGAATATCGATATCGGTTTGAGCGGCAAAGGTCTGATGAATCTGCGGTGATTTACTGTGGCTAATGGGGTTGCCGATAACGATGAAATGCTGAGTCATTGCTAAAATCCTGTTAAGCGAGTTTGAGAGGCTTCTATTTCTGTTTCTACTGTTGAGGTTAAGGTAGCTCTTAGCGTTAAAGTATCATAAGCGATAGGCAAATCTTTAACAAACTGGCGTTGCAAGCCGTCATAAAACAACAATACCGTTAACAAATCTGTACTCGCTCGTATTGTTATCGGTAACCTAAAGGCTAGTCAAGGCTGAAGCAGTTGGGTAAACTATCAGCATTAAAGTTTTGCTAAAATCCTATTTATATCAAGCCGGTCTGACGACTCTACATTCAATATTTTAGATAAAATGAGTAAATTGCCCATGCAGAAAAAAAGCCTTCACCCTTTGATGGTCAGTATGCTAATGATAGCCGGCCTCTCTTTGAGCGCTTGTAATGACTCAAACCAAGGCGCGGAGAGCGAGGCCGAGGTGTCGACAACCACTGAGGAGGTCGCGACCGAAGCTGCTAGCAACTCAACGGATGCCGCCGATCTCGATGGCGCAGTTGCTAATCAAGGAACCCCCGTCAGCTACGATATGTCGAGTTGGGGCAGCACAGCGGTCGAGCCGGTCAGTATCGATGAGCTAGATGATATTCAATCGACCTTTGGTAAGGTCGTCACCACTGACAAAAACAGCCTTGATTATGCCAGTAATCCGGCGACCAAATACCGCTTTATGCAAGCTGATGAGCCGTATCTAGATGTTATCGACTCGCAGAAGTATCTAGAGCTGGGCTGGTATTACGCCAATCCTACCGACACGGAAAAAGAAAAAGAGCTCAGTAAGGCGCACGCGCAAAAAGCCTATACACTAGCCCGTCAGTTGATGGGCGATGAGGGCGGCCGAGTGCTAGCTGATATACTCAACGGTCAAATCGTCAAAAATAAAACCGCGGGCGGTCAAACCATTGAGCTTGCCAAATGTGAGTTCTATAGCTGTATGATTATCTTCAATAAGTCAAAGGCGCAAACGAGTGAAAGCTAAGCGGTGAGTATCGACGATAGTGACAGTACTTATAACGCTTACAACCATAGCCTACAGGGCGGCTGGTACGCTATACACCCGCAACCAAATAGCGCTGAGCCAAGCATATCATCGAGAGCCGGGCTGTCAGACCCCTTGCCATCAGCTGGGTTGCCATTAGACAATCGCGGCTTGGCTTATGGCGATGGTTTTTTTACTACTATGGCGGTGCTTGATGGCGAGATTGTATGGGCGGATTATCACTGGCAGCGGCTAGAGAGTCATGCCTCTGCGCTACAGCTCGTTCTCCCTAAGCCAAACTTACTCTCTAGCCTAAAAGCTTATGCTCAGCAGCTCCAGCAAGGGGTTATGAAGGTCATCGTCACTCGCGCTACCCAGTCGCTGCGCGGTTATGGCTTTGCCGCGGATGCAGGCGGTCACGCTTGCGAGATTTGGCTCAAGCTTATGCCTAGCGAGCGGCAAAGTGCGACTTATCAAAGCGCCTTGCACAAAATGGCTAGCTCTCACGACACCTTACTGCTCCCAAATGGCGACCCTGTTATTCAGCAAGCGCCTAGCCGCGCCGTTTGTCTGACTTCACAAATCTCTGTACTGCCGCCTACTTTGGCCGGACTAAAATCGCTAAATCGTCTTGATAATGTGCTAGCTAGTGGCGAGCTTGAGCAGATTAAGGCGAAAAGTCCTGATACCGGAATAGGTGAGGGATTAGTGCGGGATATGAGCGGGCAGTGGGTCGAGGGTGTGATGAGCAATGTCTTCTATCAGTTGTCCGGCTCTCATACTACGAGCAGTGGTGAGCAAGAGGATGTTAACAAGAATAAAAACTATCTCACTGATGGCCAATGGTACACGCCGCCAATGACGCAATCGGGCGTGGCTGGGGTCATGCGCCAAGTGCTTATCGATAGCTTAGCTGAGACTGAAAATCCGGTGATTATGATGTCACTAGCTGATAATGATTTGCCACAAATTAGCCAAATGTTCTTTTGTAATGCGGTGCGCGGTGTCATGCCTGTTTCCACTTTAACCTTGCTGTCGGGGCAGGTGGTTGAGTTTAATTAATCGCTTATTCCACTGCAAAAATAACAAATTGCGTATCAAGTCCATTATCAGGATATAACACAATATCCTCGTTCCTATACTTGTCATTGGCTTGCGAAATTGCAGACGCACCATCTTCCGCGACTACTTCGACAAGTGCGCTCATCGTTTCGATTATCTCTATTTGATAAGTTTTCAATTTCTTTTCGTTTGTCATAACTATACTCGATTTTGCTAGATATTGTGCTTGTGATCCTAGCAAAAGCGATAACAGAGAAGTGATCGTCTTTTGTTAATAACGATTGTGCATTGACGTTAATCGATCAATGCTAGTGTTTTTAACAGAGGATGATATCTAATGCGCTCAATCTATGAAGATGAAAGAATTCCATTACAAATCCGTCGATTAATAGTTTTTAGCAACATTTGCCGTAAGGCTAGAAAACGTCCTGATGAGATCGTGTATTTAAATTCTAAGACAAAGCTTGCTTTCAGCGTTATATATTTTGAGAGAAATAATAAATATGTCGCTTACGGTGGAGTTTTCAAATACGCGCATACTAGGAAAGAAGTGCTAGAAAAGGAATTAGATAAAACTTATCACGATGAATTCGTAATGTGTGCGATGACTATTAGCAGGCAAGCCTTTACAAAACCTGCTGGGACACTATTAGCTTTATTATGGCAGTGGAATAAATATGTTAACAATAGACCTCATAACTATGTGAATGGTAATCCTGCTACCTTTTTTCCAGTTAATGATGAGTTGGAAAAAGACTACCTACCATATAAGTATCATAACCATTTATTAGCGATAAAAAACCTACCTCTTTGGGATAATTATAAGAATTAATATGACTTCCTATAATAACCACGTCCTAAAAAATCAATAAACCCTTTGTCCCGTAGCACTTGTAGTTGCTGGCGAATTTTGTCCTTAATATGATTATTATCAGGGTGCTTACCCTGTAATTCATCTGTAAAAGCATAGACCTGTTTTAAATTAAATTTGTCATCAAGTCTGTCAATGCACTGCCAAACATCTAGTGTCCAACCGCGCGAGTCCAACGACTGCTCACGTAAAAATAGGGTTTTTTGAAATTGCTGTGTGACGGTATCGCGCGCAATGACATTTTGATTTTTTACTAAAAATACTTTGCCCGACTCAGGCACTTGGCGCAAATCAATATTACAGCCGACCCAACCTGCGCGTTTGGCAGTGGCAGCTAAAGGCTTACGCTTGATTATGGTTTCAGGTTTAAAAAACTGCTTGGGAATAATTAAAAAGTTATTGACCGTAAACTCTGGCGAGTAGGTCAAAAAGAAAAAACTGGGATTAACGTCGCTCTTGATACGCGCAAGCATAGTCTCATAAGCGCCATCATTGATGATTTGACTGAGCTTAGCCTTTTTACTTTTTAGCTCAAATTGTTCACTACAACTACCGCAGTAAAAGTCAGCCACAGGTTGATTGTTGGCAAAATCAGCTAATGGTTGAATACCGCAGTTGGGACAGTAACCATTGTCCTTTACCCATGCCTCACTTAATACACGAATAATTTGCGGTCCAGATTTGTAGTTTTTGGCAAGATTCTGATCAAAGTTTAGATACATAGTGAGAAGTCTTCATTGAAATATAATTGACGGAATAGTTGTTATTAAGCTAAATATCGTCCTGCAAACTCTAAGATAATTCACAAGCTAAGCAAATACCATTGAAAAGCTTACGGTTCAGTGCTAAATTCTAGCAAACTTCTGCCCTTTGAGGTGCCATGAGCACGCCGACCCCCGAAAACCCTAATAATAAGCCTAATGATAGCGCTTCTGCTGAGCCGAATGCTGAGATAGTCGACTCTTCACGCGTAGAGCCAACCTCTGGGCGTGACGCTACTGATGAGCTGAACAAAGCGCCAGCCACCGATGTGTCGCTGATTAGTGGCAGTAGTAAACCGCGGCGTTATAAAAAAGACAATCCATCGTTTTTTATGCAGCGCGGCTATCAGATATTGTTAGTGCTCGGGCTGATTGCCGCTTTTTTATTAGTGATGGTGTATCAGACGCTATTTGGCCGTATCACTCAGCCGGCGCAAAAAGTCACTATCGAGCAGGGCGATACTTATTATGGCTTACTACCGCAGTGGCAACAACAAATCCCACTGTTCTCCGCCAGTATTGCCAAACTCTACATCAAGTCGCAAGTCGATGCGCCGCTGCACGCCGGTATCTATCCGTTGCCTGAGAACCCAACGATTGCAGAAGCTCTGCATATATTTGGTCAAGGCGCAAAAGTGGCGATGGTCAAAGTACAAGTCATCGAGGGTAAGACGGCAAGCGATCTGTATCAGAACTTGCGAGACAATGAAGGTATCGTCAAAGAAGTGCTAGTCGAGGGTACAGATAATGCCAGTATCGCCAAAGCATTAGACTTGGCTGGGATACTGCCAGAGTCGGTGACGACGAGCGACGATCCTATCGTCAACTACAATCTTGAAGGCTGGTTTACCCCAGACACTTATTATTACGGGGAAGGCGCAACCGACACCCAAGTCTTGACCGATTTGTATAAGCGTCAGCAGCAGGCATTGACTGAGGCATGGGAGAATCGCGCGTCAGATCTGCCTTATGACAGCCCTTATCAAGCGCTGATTATGGCTTCTATCATCGAAAAAGAAACCAGCGTAGCCGATGAGCGCCCGCTCGTATCTGCGGTGTTCAATAATCGCCTGAAACAAAGCATGCGCCTGCAAACCGATCCAACGATTATTTATGGTATGGGTAGCCGCTACGATGGCAATATCCGCCGTCAAGATATCGATGAAAAGACGAGCTATAACACCTATCAAATCGACGGTTTACCGCCGACGCCAATCTCTTTGCCGTCGCCAGCCTCTATCGAAGCGACTTTGCATCCTGCGGATAGCGAGGCACTGTATTTTGTAGCGACGGGCAACGGTGGGCACAAATTTACCAATAGCTTGAGCGAGCATAATAAAGCAGTGCAAGAGTATCTCAAGGTAATGCGTGAGAAAAAATCACAAACCCCACCTGGTGAGTAATAATCGCTTTTAATCAAGCTCAAATAAGCATACAAATTGGCTTAGTATGATTTAAGGAATAATGTGACAACAACAGTAGGTCGGTTTATTAGTTTTGAAGGTACAGAAGGCGTTGGCAAGACTACCGCTATTGAAGGCTTATGCCAGCGTTTGCAGTCAGTAGGTATTGACTACATACGTACTCGTGAGCCGGGTGGTAGCCCTTTTGCTGAGCGTCTACGCGAGATATTGCTCGATCCGGCGACTGATATCAACGACGATACCGAGCTACTGCTATTATTCGCCGCGCGCTGCGATCATCTCCAGCAAGTTATCTTGCCGGCTCTGCAGTGCGGTACTTGGGTGATTTGCGATCGCTTCACTGACTCCACTATTGCTTATCAAGGCTATGGCCGCGCCGATGGGGATCAGCAAGTATTAGCAAAAATTGATACTCTGATCGCTCAGTTTATCGCGCCTCTACCTGAGCTGACGCTATGGCTGGATTTGCCTGTGTTAGAAGGCATGGCCCGCGCCGGCAAACGTAGCGCGGCTGATCGCTTTGAGCAGCAGGCCACGGCGTTTTTTACTCGTGTTCATCACGGGTTTAGTATGCTAGCTATGCAGCACCCTGAGCGGATTGAGCGTATCGATGCTAGCGGTCGCAGCGATGAAGTCGGTATGCGTGTTTGGCAAACTGTGCAAGCTCGCTTTGATTTAGACTAATAGTTTCTATCAGGGTTTTCTTAGGCAGTGTCTCAATAAAAACGCCAACTCACATCAGTGAGTTGGCGTTTTTTGTACAAGCTTTAGCGAATGATAGGTTCAATAATAGCTATTTATCAGTGCTACTCTTCTCAGAACTACTCTTCTCAGAACTACTCTTCTCAGAATTATTGTTCTCAGGAGTATTATCAGTGCTATTACTGCTGCTATCTTTACTGTCAGGCAGACGATTGGGATCGAGCGAGCCTGATTTAGTCTTTGGCGCCTGTCCGCTGACGTTGGTACCTGTGTTAGTCTTGGTCGCGGCTTTAGTATTATTCGACTTGACACTCTTAACTGCTGTGTCCTCTATAGCTGATGTCGTCGGTTTTACAGTGGTGTTATCAGCAGTATGGTCCGCTTTAGAGACTTTATCATCGACTTGAGAGGCGCTGCTTTGCTCATTGCTGCTAGCATTGTGAGCACCTTCTTTAGCATCGGTAGTACTCGCTTCTTTATCAGCAGCTTCTATTTCAGTATCGCTAGCCACGTCTTCTACTAACTCTTTTTCTTTACGCTTTTCAGGCGCTTTGTAGTTGGCCTCAAAGTCTGCATCAGCTGCGGCGCGAGCTTGTTCTTGCTTGGCGGTGACGTCCACAGGTTTTGGTTTGATACCATCATCAACGACTAAAGCAATAAGCTTGCGATCACGCGGTACATTACCATCGAACTTGTCAGTGATGACGTGCAGCTTGCCTTCTTTATCGATAGTATAGAGCGGTACAAATTGCTTATTATCGGCTTTATACTGCTCATAATTATAGCTATCAGTGATGTTGGTGATCTTAATCTTGGCTTTTTTGGAGATCATGCTAGCAAGCTTAGTATAAGTGACGTCTTTGCCAAACAGCCACTGCGAGCTAAAATTAGATTGCTTGTCATCGCGCTCGCTTTTGACTTTTTCTTCGCTGAACTTGAGACGATACAGCTTACGCTCACCGAATTCATGGCGATAATGAATCTCAGATAGGGTGTTCATCTCTTTATCCATACTCATGGCGAATAGGCGACCGATACCGATGAGATCGAGATGACGATCGGCGTGATCTGAGATGGGGTTACCAAAATAAGTACGCAGCCCGCTCATACGCGCCTTAGCAATATTAGTATAGTTGTTATGAGCGACGATGACATCGAAGCCTTGCTCTTTTAGCGATGTCGCTACAAGCAGCGCAATGGGGTTGGAGCCGACAATCAAGATACCATTGGTCTCAGGCTCACGCACGCCCAATAGATTCCCAACGAATTTGGCTCCTAAGCCCTGAATCATCACCGTACCGATGATTACCATAAACACTAATGGCACTAAGAGCTCAACGCCTTGGATATCATACTCTTGCAGACGAATGGCAAATAAGGAGGAGATAGCAGCAGCGACGATACCGCGCGGACCAATCCAGCTGATCATCAGCTTTTCATTGGTCTTTAAGTTAGAGCCAATAGAGGAAGCCCAAACCGAAAGTGGCCGCGCAACTAGCATCACAATCGCTAGTAACACTAAGCCTGCAAAACCGACGTTGAGCAGACTTGAGAGCTCAACACGGGCAGCGAGGATAATAAATAGCACCGATATTAGCAGTACCGTCAGCGACTCATTGAACTCTAATATGGTATCGCGTGGGAATTTTGGCCAGTTGGCGAGAGCTACTCCTAAGACAGTCACCGTCAGCAGCCCAGACTCATGCTCTAGATGGTTTGAGATCGAGAACAGCACCAATACAAAGGCTAACGTAAAGACGTTGCGCAAAAACTCGGGTATCATATGGCGACGCATTAAGAAAGCCAATACCCAAGCCCCTATCAGACCTAAAGCAGTAGCCAGCACGACGATTTTGGCGAAGAGGAGAATACTGCTGGCTTGTCCGCCTGAGATTATATATTCATAGACCAAGACTACAGCGATGGCGCCGATAGGGTCGATAATGATGCCTTCCCACTTTAGAATGTTGGAGATGGTCTTATTAGGACGGACACTGCGCAATAGCGGCATAATCACTGTCGGCCCTGTCACACAAACGAGCGCCCCGAACAGTAAAGCAATCAGCGGATCGACATCGAATAGCAGATAGGTCGAGAGCGCAACGATGGCGATAGTAATAAGCACGCCAACCGACACTAGCATCTGTACGACCGTACCATGCTGCTTGATTTCATCAAACTCTAAGGTCAAAGAGCCTTCAAATAGAATGATGGCGACCCCCAAAGAGATAAAGGGAAACATCAGCTCGCCTAGCACCAAATCAGGATCGAAAATACCAAGGATAGGTCCAACGATAATGCCAATTAATAATAAAAACAAAATGGACGGTTGCTTTAAATACCAAGCTAGCCATTGGGCGGCAATGCCGACGCCAACTACGCCAGATAGTAATAGGGCGGTATCCATAAATTAATCCTTTTTGTAAACCTGTCACACATCACAGATTAGCGTCGGTTTAATAATGCTATAAAGCGCTAATGAGGTTTTATTTTAAAGTTAAATTTTAGCCTGACCACAATCAACACGCCCTAGTCATAAAATACAAAATAATGATTACAAACAATAGAACAGAGGGACACTAAAATAACGGCAGGGATAATGGGGTGATCAATATTATTCATTCGATACTAGCTATTATAGAAAACTAAAAAGCCGGTTCAGACCGTTTCAATGTAAGAGCTTTTGATTAAGGACTGACAGCAGGACATTTATTGTAGTAAGGCACATCTATGGTGCCCGTAGCAAATATCAAAGGATAAAAGCTGACTTTTGTTTGCTATAAATAGTATTCGGTTTATCATAATAGCATGATTTTATTTCAGTTGTATCAGCACGCTACTAAGCTGACGGTCATTCATTAGTCACAAAAGCACTTATGGCCTAGGCAACTAGAATGATGACTCAGCAAGAGACTGACAGATAATACTCAGATGAGACTTAGACGACACTGTTATTAACGTTAAAATTACCTCATACTAATAGTAGTTTTCATGCCAATAAGTTGATATTGAGCATAAAAACCGCAAATAATAATATAAAGTTAGCATAAGGGGAAGGATATGCAGGGGCAAATGGCCGATTATAACCTCAAATATTGGTGGCAGCGCAGCTTACTGGCCGTAGCGATAGGGGTCGGCGCTGCTACTATGAGTCCTTTGATGGTTACTCCTGCCCAAGCCGCGGTTGCTAGTACGGACTTCTCAGATTTAGTACAGCAAGTGACACCAGGGGTGGCTCGGGTCAATGTGACGACCAATATTAGTGATGAGGAGCTGGCCCAAGCGCAGACGGCTGAGCTGCTACGTCAGTTCTTTGGTGATCGCGTGCGTCTCCCAGACCGGCCGCCCACACCCGCTATCGAAAACGCCTATGGTACAGGGTTTTTTGTCACTGCAGATGGTTATATGCTGACCAATCATCACGTCGTTGAGGGTGCCGATAAGATTACTGTGACTCTCAATGATCGTACTGAATTAGATGCGGTGTTAGTGGGTAGTGATGAGCGCTCAGATGTTGCCGTCTTAAAAGTCATGGGCAGTCAGTTTCCTGCTTTAAGTATTGGCAACTCCAATTTGTTAAAAGTGGGTGAGCCTGTACTGGCAATAGGCTCGCCCTTTGGGTTTGACTACTCTGCTTCAGCGGGTATCGTTAGTGCCAAGTCGCGCAGCTTTTCGCGAGAGACTAGCGTGCCGTTTATTCAGACGGATGTAGCGCTCAACCCCGGTAACTCCGGTGGACCGCTCTTCAATCAACGCGGAGAGGTCATCGGTATCAACTCGCGTATCTTTAGTGGTACTGGCGGCTACATGGGGCTGTCGTTCTCTATTCCGATGAATGCGGCGATGGATATCTATGAGCAGCTCAAAACTAATGGCGAGGTGACTCGTGCTTATTTAGGTATTTATCCGCAGGATATCGATCGCAACTTAGCAGAAGTTTATAAGTTATCGCGGCCACAAGGTGCACTATTAACGCGAGTCTCACCGGACTCACCGGCGCAAAGAGCCGGACTCAAAACGGGCGATATTATCTTGCAGTACAATAAGGTGCAGATTATACGCGCCGATGATTTACTGAACTTACTGAACCGCGCGCGTCCAGATGATCCTTTTCAAGTCCAAATCCAGCGTGAAGGTAAGCGCTTGATGTTGACCGGCAAGCTCAGCCGTGCGCCAGGTGATGTGCAAGCGCAGAGCCGTGATAAGCAGAACAATGAAGTGCAACTAGGCCTGCGTCTACGTGACTTGACCACCGATGAGCAAGCACAGTTTGCCTCAGAGAGTAAGGTTGGCGTCTTAGTGACCGCCGTTGATCCTACTGGCTTAGCCGCGCGATCTGGTATTATGGCTGGTGATATCGTTACTAATCTGCACCAAAAGCCGATTAAGACGGTGACCGACTTTACTAGCGCTATCTCATCACTCCCTAAGCAAGGCGTAGTGACTATCGAGGTTGTGCGTCAAGGTATTCCCGCTATTATCGGTCTGCGTATAGAATAGGGCTTGTTTATCACCGTTATAGCCTTTTATAATGACCGATTTTATAAAAGGAGCGCGTAATTTTAGTGCGCCTCATAGATAGGTAACCATGACTGAGCCTTTAATCACCACTTTGACGACAACGACGGCGGTAGTACTGCTAGCGTATATAGTGCTGTGGTCTTGGCTACAAACCTTTAACGCCAATCCTACCAAGCGCTTTGTCGCTATTTGGCTAAAGCTGATATTGTATTATGCCGCTTACACTATGCCGTTTTGGGCGGTGCTCACGGTAGTCGGTTGGACTTATGGTTTGACCCCAAAGCTGATGGGGTTAACGACTTCAGCCGTTTTATTTATTCTAGTCGCTATGGGTCTGTACTTTTATACCGTGGTGGTACAGCCCAATCGTCTGCGCCTGCATCATCAAGAGATTGACTTGAGTCTAGATAAGCCTTTGACAGTAGCGGTGTTGGCGGATCTACGTATTGGTCTGTATAGCGGTAAGCCCCGGCACATCCGTAAGCTGATTACCACTATCAATGAGTTATCGGTAGATGCAGTGTTGATTACCGGCGACTGGCTATATTATCCAGGCGCTGACTTAGTAGGGCAGATGATGTTATTTAAAGGGGTCAATAAGCCCATTTATACCGTCATGAGCATCTCAGATCTACGTTATCAGTCGATGAATACCACTAAGCAAGGTAAGCCTTTATTAGAAGATACCTTAGCGAGCGCTTTTGATGTCTTGGACGTTACCTATATAGGTCAGCAGTGCTGGCCGCTACCGACCCAAAGCACAACCCTTGATCAAAAGCAAAGAACAGTCGGCGCTGAAGCGAGTCTAGCTATGCTATGTGGCTGGCAAGACTTGCCGAATCAGGCTACCAAACAAGCCAGCGCTGAGGTCAATAAAATGCAGGAAGTCGCCACAGAGACAGAAGTGCCTTTAGATTGTTACCATAAAGTTAAAAAACACGACGCTACTCGATTGCTAGATGACAAAATCCCTAGTAAAACAGAGATGAGCAAAAAACAGCTTAGCCAAGAGGTTATCGTAACCGCTAATAAAGCTGAGCTTTGTGAAGAGATCAGACGAGCACAGCAACCGGTAGTTATCTTAGCCTCACGCTTCGATAGTATCACCGATCTGCCGAATGGCTTACAGCCAAGGCCGCTACTAATAGCAGGCGCGGCCAAGAAAGCGAAGTCACAAGCGCTAACCCGCGAACAACGCCGATCGGCAGCTACTGATGAAAATAGCCAAACCGTCTTTAGCACTTTTAACAATAAATTCAGTAAACGCGGCTTATATCAGCATGGCAGTGCGCAAGTATTTGTCAGTAGCGGTATCGGTACTCGCGGCTTACCGTTTCGCTTATATCGCCCAACTATCGATGTGTTGACGATTCGTTAATACAGAACGAAACAAAAGGTTAAGCTCTTTATTATCTTTGAAGGTTTACGCTAGAATTGGCTTATAAATAGTGTCTTAAGTCTGCTCCCGATATTTTGAGTAGCGAGATTGAGTCAGTGCTAGATAGAAAAATAAGGATTAAAGCCGGTTACTGCTATAAAAAACCGGTTAATACTATAAGTTGTCCTAGCGTGAGACTCACGAGCGGAGTAGACACTAATTGACAGCTAGTAGCTCAAGCAAAATATGCTACACTATCGGGCATTTAATTATACGTGCAGCTCGTAGTAGCTATAAACCAAAAATACGCTCAAAAGCTAACGTTTCCTTTATATAAAATTGATAATATTACCGCAAAAAAACAGTAAGGCATGGTTATGAGTACAGCATACGACGATATCAAAACCCAATTACAAGGCTCAATGGTAGCCTTAGTCACGCCTATGCATCCTGACGGTAAGGTCGATTATAAACGTCTAGCAGACCTCATAGATTGGCAAATCGAGCAGGGCACGCATTGCTTAGTAGCGGTAGGAACCACTGGTGAGTCGGCCACCTTATCCGTACCTGAGCATAGCGAGGTGATTCGCTTTTTTGTTAAGCACGTTGATGGTCGTGTTCCTGTGATTGCTGGCACCGGCGCTAACAGTACCGATGAGGCTATCAAACTTACTCAAGAAGCAAAGGAGGCTGGCGCTGACTGTGCGCTACTCGTCGCGCCTTACTATAATAAGCCGCCACAAGAAGGGCTATACCAACATTACCAAGCTATCGCTGCAGCAGTCGATATGCCGCAGATGCTCTATAACGTACCAGGGCGTACTGTCGTCGATATCGCTCAAGAAACCGTTGAGCGCTTAGCGGATATCGATAACATCGTTGCTATCAAAGATGCGACAGGCTCAGTTGGGCGCGGTGAGCAGCTTATCAAAGCCGTTGGCGATAGATTAGTGGTTTTATCTGGCGATGATGGTACTGCGCTTGATCTCATGAAAGTCGGCGCCAAAGGCAATATCTCAGTCACCGCCAATGTCGCACCAAAAGCGATGAGCGAGACTTTCACAGCAGCCCTGCGCGGTGATTTTACCGCCGCGAAAGCAGCTCATGACGTCGTTGAGCATCTGCACCGTGATTTATTTATTGTGTCCAGTCCCATCCCTGCCAAATACGCGCTACACAAAATGGGCATGATAGATAAAGGGATTCGCTTGCCACTCGTTTGGCTAGCGGAGTCGCATCACGCGACCATCGATAAAGCCTTGGTAAAAGCAAACTTGATCTAATATTTAAGCATGAATTAATATCTAAGCATGAGCCAATATCTAAGCATCAGTACAAACGCGCATTTAATGCTAGAATTTAGTCAACACCTAAGCGTAATCACTAATGAGCGCTAACGATTAAGACAATACAGAGACAGCATGATGAAAACATCATTAAACATCACAAAATTGAATATCTCTAAAATCGCTCCTGCTATGCTGGCGGTTATTTTAGGGAGTACTTTAGTCCTCAGCGGTTGCCAGTCTCTAAAAGAGTTCGTGGGAAAACGTGATAATGGTAGCTTGGACTATCAGCAAAGCCAAAAGCTTAAACCGTTACAACTGCCTGCCGATGCACAAACAGCGCCATTCGTGCCTTTATATCCGACTCCAAACGCTGGGGTTAATACGCTGAATTTAGAAAACGAAGCGGGCAAGCAGTATCAATTACCAAAACCTCAGCGCACTGTGGCTACTACCACGGTTACTGAATAGACCAATTTTCACTTTAATAGCGTCTAAATAGTCTGTTCAAAATAATAAACGCACTAAACGGTTAGCGTGCTGTTGCTATAAGCCTTTACTGGATTGCCATCGTTCAATGCTCACCGCTTAGGTTTTATAGTCAGTATTGCGCTGCACTTATTCTTTCTACTTTGAACCGGCTATCACTCTCTTAGATGTCTCATATAAGTTTGCAAGAACAGGATTCTTATCATGCAAAAACAACAACTTTTATATAAAGGTAAAGCCAAATCAGTCTATGAGACTGAAGATAACAATTTACTGATTTTGCATTTTCGTGACGATACCTCAGCGTTAGATGGTAAACGTATTGAGCAGTTGGCGCGTAAAGGTGAGGTTAATAACCGTTTCAATAGCTTTATTATGCAAAAGCTAACCGAAGCTGGCATTGAGACCCATTTTGAGCAGCAGCTCTCTAGCGATGAGGTGCTCGTCAAACGCATGGATATGCTGCCTGTTGAATGTGTGGTGCGTAACTATGCCGCCGGTAGTCTAGTGCGCCGCTTGGGCTTGGAAGAAGGGCAAGCGCTCACGCCGCCGACCTTTGAGCTGTTTTATAAAGACGACGCGCTAGGCGATCCGATGGTTAACGAATCTCTAGCCGTCACTTTGGACTGGGCAACCGACGAACAACTTGCCAAGATGAAAGTCTTAAGCTATCAGGTCAATGAGGTACTAAAAGCGCTGTTTGATCAAGGCGATTTGATCTTAGTGGATTTTAAATTAGAATTTGGCGTCTTTCATGATCGTATCGTCTTAGGGGATGAGTTCTCACCCGATGGTTGCCGTATTTGGGACAAAACCACTAAGAAGAAGCTTGATAAAGATCGCTTCCGTCAGTCTCTAGGCGATGTGATTGAAGGCTACGAAGAAGTGGCTCGCCGTATTGGGGTACCTTTAGACTAAACTGTAAATAGTAGTTCTACTACAAAACTGAGCCGCGCGCTCAGTTTTTTTATGCAAAATTTTACTTAATTGTTCTTAAAGTGCGACCGTTATCTTGGCTATATTGCTTATACTAAAAGCTATCATTTGATTCGGATAAAAGTCTATCATGTCCAAAGCGAAGAGCAACTCGACTATCCTAGAGCCTTCTTGGTTTGCTCGGCCGACTTGCGTGGTAGCGGCGGATTTGATTGGCAAAGTTTTATGCCGACGAATAACCGACACGGATAGCGTGCAAAAAATATTACGCATGCGAATAACTGAAACCGAAGCTTATATAGGACAGCAAGATGGCTCAGTTGCGGCGCACTTAGCTAAAGGCAAAAAGGGCAGTTCGCTAGCCGATATCATGTACGCTGAGGGCGGCGTATTTTATGTCTATTTGACTTATGGCGTGCATCTGATGCTCAATTTGGTCAGCGGTGCTGTTGACTCTCCAGAATCGGTGTTGATACGAGCTGGGTTTTTAGCTGAAGATAGCGAGCGTCTGCTTGAAGAGCAAAATTTAAGTTCTGATAAGCAGCTTAGCCATATCAAACAGTTCGCCGGCCCAGGTAAATTGACTAAACGCTTACAAATTGACCGTGCGTTATACGGCGCCTTGATTACGCCTGAGTCTGAGGTTTGGATTGAAGATGATGGCTGTTCGCCACCAATATCATTGCGACCGCGCATCGGAATCGATTATGCTGGAGAGGCAGCAGACTGGCTACTACGTTATGTATGGACAGATCATCCATCGCTATCAAGAAAATAGGCTGATATAAAATAAGGAAGTATTATGTATAAGCTGACCGTATTTATTCCATATGAGGCGCTAGAAGAGGTTAAAGCGGCGCTATTCGCTGCAGGGGCTGGCACTATCGGTAACTATCAGCACTGCTGCTGGCAAGTGCAAGGTCAAGGGCAATTTATGCCAATGGCGGGCAGCAATCCGCATCTTGGCAGTCAAAATAATATAGAAAAAGTCGAGGAATGGCGCGTTGAGATGGTGGTTAAGACGTCAGTGATAGAAGATGTGATTAAAGCCCTAAAACAAGCGCATCCTTATGAAACCCCTGCTTATGATGTCATTGAAGTATTAAATTTTTAGCTATTAAAGTGGCCCGATAGGTATAAAAAAAGGGTCAAACCAAAGCTAAGCGCTTATCTGACCCTAAGCATCAAGACTGTATGATATAACAGCGATGCAAAAGCGTATCACTCTACCTGTTGCTCAGCACGCCGATCAGTCTTTTTCTATCTTAATGACATTTAGACTTGGATAGCTGAGCAAGATCTCATACTCTTGTGAGCCTTTTCTGGCCTCGATCTCAAATACGCCGCGATTGTTCCTCTCATCGAGTTCGATATCTTCTACGCGGTACCCCATAGCCGTCACCTTTCTAATAGCACGCTGCCTAACGGCCGAATAGCGACTTTCTTGTTTTATTCTATCTTCGACGTCATCGTAACGCTTTTTGTTTTTATATTTATTATTACCTTTTTTATGATCCTTATCTCGCCATACGTCATCCCATTGCTTTTTATTTGAATTGAGCAGCTTTAAGTTAGGATAGGAGTAAGTAAGCTCATAAGCCTGATTGTTCTTTTTTGCATAGGCTTTAAGTACTCGCTTACCGCGATAAGTATCAGGCCTGATATCCATCAACTGATAGCCTTGACGACGTAATTCTCTACGCAGCTCTTGCCGTGCGCGATTATAATTAGCGTTTGTATAACCATCATCGCCCTGATATATCGGCTGATTATTATAGCCTGGACTAGCAACCGTACAACCGGCCGACACGCCAAACATCGTCAAAATAAGACTTGCTGAGAGTAGTTTTTTAAGTGGGAGAGTAGGGAGTGTTTTCATATTTTAAGCTCCTAAAAGTATAGTCGCGACTTTATCCATATCGCTTGGAAGATAGTTTTGAAACATTTTCTTACATCATCATAATAGGGCGCAAAACTTGATAGTAGATGTCGTTTAAGTCAGTAAGTTGTAAGTAATGCAACAGCTTAAGTAATGAGTGAGAGCTTTTGGTTATAGCAGTATTGCTAAATAGCCTTTTTTCGCTAAAACTATTTTGGAGCAAGCCTAATCATTAGGTGAATAATACTAACAGGACGTTGTAGGAAATCTTAGCTATGCTATTCAAGCTCATTTTATATTCAGGCTTTGCCGGAGCGACGGTATTTATTGGCGGATTATTAGCCAATTTGTTTAATCATCATGTCAAAGATAGTCCCGTCAAATACGAGATTACTCATACTCTGATGTCGTTTGGGGCAGGCATTATATTGTCGGCATTAGCGCTAGTGCTAGTGCCAAAAGGGATGGAGGATCTGAGCGTCTGGGGTGTGATAGGGTCGTTCTTACTAGGCGCGATAGTCTTTATGGCTATTGACTATCGTTTGGCGAAGTCTGGCGGACAACAAGCGACTTTACTAGCGATGCTGATGGACTTTATTCCTGAATCAATCGCTCTTGGCGCGGTATTCGCTATTGAGCCACAGATGGCAGCATTATTAGCCGTGTTTATAGGTTTACAAAACCTACCCGAATCTTTTAACTCTTTTCGCGATTTGGTACAGAGCGGCTTTAGTGTCAAAAAGGCTTTAGCTATCTTCTTTGTATTAAGCTTCTTTGGCATACTATCGGCGCTAGCAGGTCATTTTTTATTGAGTAAACATCCTGATTTAACGGCTCATCTAATGACCTTTGCTAGCGGCGGTATCTTATATCTTCTAATTCAAGATATTATTCCTGAGAGTAAACTTGCTAAAAACTATCTGACACCGCTTGGGGCAACGTTAGGATTCTTGATAGGTATCATAGGTGAAATGCTGCTCTGAGGAGGTAAATCGCTTTCTTTATTCAGTCTTATATTCTAGCTTGTAAGCATATGCTTACAAGCATTGACGTTAACGCCTCTTAACAAGACAATTACATTTGGGCATTATAGTCACACGGCATCAGGGAATGTGACTCAAGGATTGAGTTAACCGAATTAGGGATAATATTTCAATAATCTAAGTCAGGATGACAAGGATTAGTGAAGTAAGGATACATGACCCATGCTGATGGCAGTAATGCCAGTAGCTAGTTGTATTAGAGCAGGATGCTCTGCTATCACACTATACTTGATGTGCTGCAAGGATGCAGTGGAATAAGTCGTGATAGGTAACAAGGATCGTTAACGATAAGACCGCATAGCAATGATTGTTATGCGGTTTTATAGTTTCTAAATTATGGTTTTTAACTCTTCGCTGTTTAGCTATATTGAGCAAAGCGTCAAAACATCTCTGTAAGTTAAAGCTAATATAGTAAAAACCGTATTGACTACTAGCCAATACGGTATAGGTATCTTATATCTATTTAAAAATTATATATTAGAAACTATATAACCGTTAATTATTAGTAAGTGTACCTATTAATAATTGTTCTCACGGCGCCAGTTGTCCACATCACGTTCGGCATCTTCTTTGCTATGACCATAGCGTTCTTGGACACGGCCTACTAGCTTATCGCGGCTACCTTCAATTTGGTCGAGATCATCATTAGTTAGATCCCCCCACTTTTGTTTTACTGAGCCTTTCATTTGGTTCCATTCGCCTTTTAGAGTATGTTCATTCATAGTGATTATCCTTGTATTAGCAGCTAATTTGGTAAAATAAAAGTCCTTCTATTTACCTATTTTTATAATATAGCTGATTAATGAATTTATATTCGCTAGCATTAAATTAACCATTATCGAACTTGCTTGACAGCTAATTAATGACTAGTGATTTTTACTATATAAATTATCGCCCCCGCTGTCTGTATTAACGGTGTTTTTAGTGTTGCTCAACGATTATAGAAACCACAAATTTATTATGGGTATGTAACCTTTGTAAGAATAAGCAAAAATTAGCATAAGACGTACATCTACATAGCTCATTATCTCAGTGAGGTATAGGATATGGCACATATAAGATTTAGACGTTATAAGTTAATTTGCCATCTTGCTAAATAAGATTATTTTCATCGTTATCGTTTTAGATTTTTTTGAATTGTCATGAAACTCTTCGGGTAGTCCTACTCATCTACCACTAGCTTATTCAGCTAATCTAATAATCAAAGCAATTAAATAATAGACAGGCAGCTTAAATGGCTATAACCTTATAGTCTAAATATTCGTCATGTGTGAAGATAATAAATAAAGGGCCAGTCTTTGAAAGTGAAACAAATAATCGATGATATAGGCGGTAAGGAAGAGGGGGTCGAAGAAGCGACCAGCCCATTGCCGCGCGAGCTTGCTAAAGCTAAGACGCGTAGAGCGATAATGAAAAGCGCCTTGCATCTGTATAGTACTGAAGGCAGCGCTGGCATGAGCATGAACAAAGTCGCTAAAGGCGCGGGGATTGCGCAGCCGAGTTTTTATAATCACTTTGCGAGTTTAGACGAGCTACAACAGGTGCTAAGCACGCGGCTTAAGGATAATTATCTATCGCCTATGCGTGCCGCTTGGATCACGATGATGAAGGATTATGTTTGGCTAACCGAGACGCAATTCAATCAGCGCTGTGAGCAGTGTCTTACTCATATCTTTGATGCTGCCTTTGTCAATATTGACTTATTTCGACGCTTAAACGAGGATCGCCTGCGCTGTAGCCCAACCTTTAACAGTCAGGCTTCGGCAAACTACGGTTTAAAACATTTAATCAATGAGATACAAGAAGAGTGGACACAAATATTCATCGAAGGTTTGACGTTATCTGACTGTGATTTTGTGGAGTCTGAAGTCAATCTGTGTGTCGATATTGCAGCGGCGCAAGTGCATGAGCTGATATTAGGCTGTCATCAACAGCGCTATACTCGAGTGCAAGCCATCACTATTTTATGTCAAAACTTAAATGCTTTATTCATACGTTTTTGGCAAAAAGACAGCGTTTAAAAACAGTGTCTAAGGTTGGATTTAAAACCTAAGCTCGTTTTCAGCAATAATTTTAACCAATAAATTCTAGCTGTCTTAAACCAGGATAAGACTCAACTACAAGGAAGTTAAATCATGATTAAAAGTATCTTTAATGATAAAAACAAGAATGATAAAAACAAGAATGATAAAAACAAGGCGGATGAGCAAACCCATTTTAGAACTTGCAATTTGTGCGAAGCGATGTGCGGTATTGTCGTCAAGCATGATGGCGAAAAGGTGCTGTCTATCAAAGGCGATAAGGACGATCCATTTTCACAAGGCTATATTTGTCCAAAGGCTACCGCATTGCAGGATCTGCACGAAGATCCTGATCGTTTGCGCCATCCTATCGAGCGCACCAGTGACGGCTGGAAAAAGATCAGTTGGGATGAGGCGTTAGATAAAGTCGCTGCTGGCATTAAGTCGGTGCAAAAAAAGTATGGCAAAAACGCTTTTGGGGTCTATCTAGGTAATCCTAATGTGCATAACTTAGGCGGTATGCTAACGATAAAGCACCTATTAGGCAGTGTAAAAACCCGCAGTCGCTTCTCGGCAACCTCTATTGATCAGCTGCCGCATCATATCATTAGCCTGCATCTTTTCGGTCATATGCTGCGCATCCCTGTACCTGACGTCAATCGCACTCAGCACATGCTCATCATCGGCGGCAATCCGCTAGCCTCTAACGGCAGTATCATGACCGCCGCTAATATGCGCCAAAAACTAAAAGATATCAAAGCTCGCGATGGTAAAGTGGTGGTTATCGACCCAAGACGCACCGAAACCGCCGATATCGCTAGCGAACATCACTTTATTCGTCCTGCAACCGATGTGTTACTGCTACTAGCGATGCTTAATGAGATCTACGCGCAGGGTTATGCTAAGAAGGCGCGCGCTAATAACAGAGCCGCTGATCTCGCGCCTGAGATTGAGCGTATGGCAGACTTTGCCAAAGGCTATAGCGCTGAGTCGGTAGCGTCTATTACGGGTATCGCCGCTGATGAGATTAAGCGGATGGTCAAAGAGTTCTGCGAGGCCGAAAGCTCAGTTTGCTATAGCCGTATGGGGGTCTCGGTGCAAGAGTTTGGATTATTAAGTCAGTATCTAGTGATGATTATCAATATCGTCACCGGACGCTTGGATGAAATCGGCGGACTGATGTTCCCCAATCCTGCGGTTAACGTCGTGCAAAATACCGGCCCCGGTTATCTGGGTAAACGCCACAGCCGCGTCAGTAATTTACCTGACTTCAACGGCGAGTATCCCGTAGTGGCTATGGCGGATGAGATGTTAGAAGAAGGCGAGGGACAGCTCAAAGGCTTCATGTGTGTCGCGGGCAATCCGGTGCTGAGCACACCCAATGGCGAGAAGCTAGATAAAGCGTTTGCAGAGTTAGAGTTTATGGTGTCGTTTGATTATTATGTGACCGAGACCAGCCGTCATGCCAATATTATCCTGCCGCCAGTCTCTGCGCTCGAGCGCGATCATTACGATGTGACCTTTAATGGGTTTGCCACCCACAATGTTGCCAAATATTCACCTGTGCTGTTTACTAAGCCCAAAGACGCGAAGCACGATTGGCAAATCTATTTAGAGCTAGCTGAGCGTTTGGATAAAAAAGCGCCGCTAGCGACCAAAGCCGAGCGTAAACTGATTCAAAAGCTAGGGCCACAGTTTGTGCTTGATCAAGGCCTGCGCCGTGGCCCTTATTATGGTCTCACTCTACGTAAGCTTAAAAAATACTCTCACGGTATAGATTTAGGGCCGCTAAAACCTATGCTGCCAGAAGCCATCAAGCATAAAGATCAACAAATTAATCTCAATGTTGATTTTTATGAAGCCGATCTCGCGCGGGTAAGTGATGTGATGACGAGCTATGACGATAGCCAAATTTTACTGATTGGGCGTCGTCATGTCCGTAGCAATAACTCTTGGCTACACAACAGTCATCGCCTAACTAAAGGTAAATCGCGCTGTACGCTAATGCTGCATCCTGATACTGCCAAAGCTCATGACATCAAAGATGGTAAAGAAGTCAAAGTCACCTCGCGTGTCGGTGTAGTGACTATTGTCGCTGAGGTCACTGACGAGCTGATGCCAGGCGTGGTGAGTATCCCGCACGGTTTTGGTCACGGTCGTAAAGGCGTCAAGCAAAAAATCGCTCAGTCTAATGCTGGCGTGAGTGTTAATGACTTAACTGATGATACTCTCATCGATAAGTTAAGTGGCAATGCGGCAGTGAATGGCGTACCTGTGACTTTGCAAGCGGTGGCGTCTGCCGAAGAGGATAACGAGACTACGGCAATCAACGATAAAGTCGTAGCTTAGTTTTTCAGACCAGCTTTAGGTCATAGTTTAAGAAAAAGACGCTTATCTTAGATAAGCGTCTTTTTTATCATTAATAATAAGCTGTTTTTATAAAGAGACTAGCGTGTAGCCATTCCAACAAAATTAAATTTTACTTTTGGCGTCTCATTTTGCATCAGCAGGCTAATGGCTTTAGCCGAACCGCAAGCGTGTGTCCAGCCTAAAGTACCATGACCGGTGTTAAGCCATAAATTATCAAAAGTTGCCTCGCTATTTTGGCTACCGTGACGGACTTTACCTAAATGCGCGCGGCCTATTAGCGGCACATTTGATGGCGTCATAGGACGCAGTCCTGTCCAATACTCAGCTGAATTAGCGACGATACCTTTCGGGAATAATTGCTGCACGCGTTTAGTAATGGCCTGACAGCGTGTCATATTCAGATCCATGTTATAGCCATTGAACTCCGCCGTGCCAGCCACGCGTAACTTATCGCCAAGTCGTGACATGACTAGCTTGTACTCATCATCGATTAAGCTAATAAAGGGCGCTAAATGCGGCGCGCGCGGATTGACGCGGTAAGTGGCAGAGTAGCCTTTAGCTGGGAAGATTGGTAAATTAATATTTAGCGGTTTGAGTAAAGGCACACTATAACTACCCAAAGCGATCACAAAGCTATCGGCGCTAAAAGTCTGCGCATTTTCGCCAGCAGGACGAATCGTAATACTATGCACCTGCGGACGATGCGAATGCACATCGGCGTTCAAAGCTAGAATTTCCGTATCGTATAGAAAGTTGACGCCTGCTTGCTCGCACTTGGCAGCCAAACGCTGAGTAAATAGATGCGCGTTGCCAGACTCATCACGGTTAGTATAAGTCGCGCCAATGAGCTTATGCGCGATAGGGTATAACGCAGGTTCGAGACTAGCCGCAGTATTAATATCGATAAAATAGCGCTCACAGCCGAGCTCTTGCATGCGCTCGGTCGGTGCAACCGCGGCATCGAACTCCGCTTGGCTCGTATAAAAATGCATAATACCGCGCGTTTGCTGCTCGTATTCAATATCGATATTGCGTCTGAGTTGCTGTAGCGCTGAGCGTGAATAAAGCCCTAAATTGACCATTTGCACTAGATTGGCATCGGCGCGATCGGCGCGGCATTCCTGCAAAAACTGCATTGCCCATTTTAGCTGTGCTTTGTCCGCGCGCAGGCGATAAAGTAGAGGCGCATCTTCACGAAATAGCCATTTGAGCGCTTTGAGTGGTGTTTTTGGATTGGCCCAAGGGGTGGCATGAGAGACTGAGATTTGTCCACCATTAGCAAAAGAAGTCTGCATACCAGCGGCCGATTCGCGCTCAATAACGGTGACTTTATAGCCTGCCTTTTGTAAATACCAAGCGGTCGTCACGCCTACTACTCCTGCTCCGAGTACCGCAATATGGCTCATAAATAAAAGTCTCTAGTGGGCTGTGGTTTTAGGGTAGCTTTTTATAGCAGTACAGCGGCAGTAGGCACATCAAATGTTTTACATTAATGTTTAACCTATAACTATTGCGGACGCGCGACATCAGCTTGTAAAGCAGTTGGTAAATCCAAAATAGTCATCTCACTTTCTGCTAACTGCTCTGGCCTCGCGACCACTAAAGCTTCAAAGCCACTATCGCCATCGGCTTTTGTGATAGCATTGACCACTTGAATCTTACCGAGTTTTTCGCCTGCTGTTGGCGTATCGCCTGTACCTTCTACATAGTGCAAAAAGGCCTTGGGGGCAGCTTTAAAATAAATACGAGCGATGACTTCTTGACCTAAATAGCAGCCTTTATCATAGTCCATACCGCCGCGCTGATGTAGGCGCAGCTCTTGCGGTTGAAACTCATTTTGAGTCGCTGACACTATCCAGTAATTACCCGTAGCAATACTTGTCTGCATCCAAGCCTGTGTTTCATCGGCAGTATTATGCTCCTCTTTATGACTAAAAGTGGGCTCATCGGCTAGGACACAAGGATAAATCGGCGTAGGCGCACTGGTCTCAAACTTTGAGAAAGCGCCAAACTTCTTGAGATGCGCTTGCAAAGCTTCGGCGCAGTCGCTACTTAAAACGACGTCGAACTGATTCTCGTCCTGCTTTTTTATCCAAAGTCCAAATTCGATACGTCCTTTTAGGTTACTAAGCGCAGTCGCCTGAAAGCTAAGGCCAAGCTTAGTTACATCGGCGGTCAGTTGACCTTGCAAAAACTTCTCAGCGTCGTCACCTGCAATCGTTAGTTGCACAAATGCAGGCTGCTGACTTTGATCAGATAAGGTAGTAGCGTCGCTCATTATTATTCCTATTATAATTTATACTTTTTGATTGATGAGGTTTGAATTATTTGAATGAATGGTTAAAAGATTTAAGAAGAGTAGCATAAAAATCAATCTCAAAAAAACCTCATGGTTATCTTTTACATTGGGCATGATAAGCGCTTTTCAAGCCAGACGATTACGCGTGCTCATTGGTCAAAGATAGCGACTTACGCTACAATGAGCAATAGAGAGTTAGTTTTATACTTTATTAATAATACGCCTAATGTTATGGCGGTTATATTGCTAATGAGAAAATTATGAGCTTAC
Source organism: Psychrobacter sp. 1U2 (assembly GCF_051847575.1). NCBI lineage: Bacteria > Pseudomonadati > Pseudomonadota > Gammaproteobacteria > Moraxellales > Moraxellaceae > Psychrobacter > Psychrobacter sp. 1U2. Next base: position 67,000 of record NZ_JBPYDC010000005.1, on the reverse strand, counting down.
CCAATTGTCCTAAATGTGATGCTGATTATACTTATGAAGATGGCGCGCTACTGGTGTGCCCCATGTGTGCTCATGAATGGACGGCTGCCGAAGCAGATGCCGCCCAGACTCAGTCAGAGGAAGGCAGCATCGTACGTGACGCTGTCGGTAATGAATTGCAAGATGGCGATGCGGTGACGGTCATTCGCGATTTGAAAGTCAAAGGCTCGTCTACCTCTATTAAGGTCGGTACTAAAGTTAAAAGTATTCGACTACTTGATGATCCCGTAGATGGGCACGATATTGACTGCAAGGTCGATGGCTTTGGGCAAATGAAGCTTAAATCGTCAGTGGTTAAAAAAGCTTAAGGTATTTAGCTGGTTATTTTACCAAGTTTTAGCAAGCGCGAGTTGATTGAACCTCTAGTACGCCCATGCTGCGTCATTAGCGCGCTAATAGAGTCGCCGTTATCAAAGGCTTCGGCTAACCGCTTGTCTGTATTATCGCTCCAAGGGGTTCTAGCATTAGCAGGTAGTTTGGCTCGGCGCTCATCCGCTTCGATTTGATTATGTAGGGCAGGAATAGCGGTTTGGAGCGCTCTATGTATATCGCTTTCAAGACATAAATGCTTATCAAAAAGTGGCTCGTCTGATAAAGGACGAATCCCGTCGATGATTTTTTGGATAATAGTTATCGCTTTTATATCGAACTTACTTTAAGTAATTGTTATTTAAAATTTTTTAATTACTTCTAAATAAATTAAAACCAAGCAAGCTCAAAATGAACTTCAATAAAATAATAGAGACTAATTATGAGTACTAAAAACGAACAGCTCTTCGCCCAAGCCCGCAAACATATTCCAGGCGGTGTGAATTCCCCAGTTCGTGCTTTTGCAGGGGTAGGCGGTACGCCAGTGTTTATGCACAAGGCTTCTGGCAGCAAAATATATGACACTGAGGACAATGCTTATATCGATTATATTGGTTCATGGGGGCCAATGATCTTAGGGCATGCGCATCCCAAAGTGATCGACGCGGTCAAAAAAGCAGCGGACGATGGCTTGAGCTTTGGGACGCCGACACCGTTTGAAACCACGGTCGCGGATAAAATCTGCGACATCGTGCCAAGCGTTGAGATGATACGCATGACCAGCTCAGGCACTGAGGCGACGATGAGCGCTATTCGTCTTGCCCGCGGCTATACCAGCCGTGACAATATCGTTAAATTCGAGGGCTGCTATCACGGTCACTCCGATAGCTTATTGGTCAAAGCAGGATCTGGTATGCTCGATATCGGTGAGCCGACCTCCAAAGGCGTTCCCGCTGACTTTGCAAAGCATACCATTACTTTACCTTATAACGATCCACAGGCGATCAAGGACTGCTTTGAGAAGTGGGGCGACACTATTGCTTGCGTTATCGTGGAGCCGATTGCAGGTAATATGAACATGGTTATTCCTGAGCAAGCCTTTCATGATACGTTACGCCAAGAGTGTAGCGCTAATGGCGCGGTGCTTATCTTTGATGAAGTCATGACCGGTTTTCGCGTTGGTCTTGGCAGCGCACAGGCGCATTTCGGAATTGAGCCTGACTTAACCTGCTTTGGTAAAATTATCGGTGCAGGTCTACCAGTAGGGGCTTTTGGCGGTAAGCGTGAGATTATGGAATGTATCGCACCAATGGGCGGCGTCTATCAAGCGGGTACGTTATCGGGTAATCCGCTAGCGATGCGCGCCGGTATCGCTATGTTTGAAGATTTAACCGTTGATGGTTTTTATGACGATTTAGCCTCTAAAGTCGATCAACTAGTCGATGGTATTCAAGCGGCAGCTGATAAGCATGGTATTCATCTACGTACCAATAAACTAGGCGGCATGTTCGGTATTTTCTTTGTCAAAGACAGCGATACCCCAACCCCGATCAACTTCGATGATGTGACCGCTTGCGATATGGATAAGTTCAATACTTTCTTCCATGGCATGCTCGATCGCGGCATCTACCTAGCGCCTTCTGCTTATGAAGCGGGCTTTATGTCGATTAAGCATAGCAGCGATGATTTAGAAAAATCTGTGCAAGCTGCTGATGAGATCTTTGCAGAAATGGCGAAGGCATAAACGCAATGCTTTAAAGCTAAAAAGAAGCCAACATCGTTAAAGGTGTTGGCTTCTTTTGCTTTTAAGGTATTATGCTACCAGCAGTGGTCACTTTGCGCGCTTATCGTACTTAATATCTCTCAAGCTCAAGTTACCGCGCAGTACGTCGGTATACATACGAAAATCGCTAGCGAAACTTTTTAGAGGAAATTTAAAAGAGGCCGGTTTGTTTTTTTCAAAGAAAAAATGACCAACCCAAGCACAGCCGTAACCTGCGGCAATACCTTTGAGCAGAGGCTTGGGCGAGCGGGTCTGTATGGACTTTGCTAGTCCTAGTAGACCAAAGCTGCTACCAGCAAAGTGCAAACGGCGACAGGCCATGTTTTGATGCTCTTCTAAATAAAAGTCATAAAAATTTTGTTGCGCCTTACGCTTAGTTTCTGTCATTTCTTGACGACTTTGATTGGCTAGATGCTGATCAGCGCTAGCCGTGTTGCTATCATTAGCGGTTTGGGTATCCTGTCGAATAGTCATAGTAGCTTCCTTTGCTAAAATCATCTTTGTTAAAATTATTGTTAGGCTTTGGTGAATCGCCAATACGGTAGTATAGTTGATATTAGAGCATATCAGTACTTAAGTTCTTGTTATCTATCGTATATTGCTAAATTTAAATGTAGCAAATACTTCCCAGTAATACCAGTATTAAGCATTACTTGAAAGTCAGTTTTACACAACCTTTCGGTAAAGGTTTACATTGTTTGCTAGGATTTGGCATAAATGCTTTAATAAGCACTTTTATTTAACCCACATTTACGGTAATGCCACTTTATGCTCACAAACTACCCCGAAAATCCGCCACTTGCCGAAGACGAGCTGATGGCAGCGATAGATATCGGCTCTAATAGTTTTCATCTAGCTATCGGTCGGCTCGATCATGGTGAGGTGCGTAAAGTCGTCTCTATGTCTGAAAAGGTACAGCTAGCAGCAGGACTCGATGAGCACAACATTCTCAGTGCAGAAGCAGTGCGTCGAGGGCTTGATTGTCTGAGCCGTTTTACCGCGCGTCTAGACTCCGTACCGCCAGAGCGGGTGCGTATCGTCGCTACCAACGCCCTACGCCAAGCCAAAAATGCCGATGACTTTATTGCTCGCGCTAATGCGATTTTGCCCAATCCTATCGAGATTATCGCGGGACGGGAAGAGGCGCGATTGATCCATTTGGGGGTGTCGCACACCAATGCCAGTAGCGATAAGCGCTTAGTCATAGACATCGGCGGCGGCTCGACTGAATTTATTATCGGTACAGGATTTGAGCCGTTATTGACAGAGAGTTTGCAGATGGGCTGCGTGGCCTTCACCAAAAAATTCTTTGCTGATGGTCAAATCACTGATAAAGCCTTTACTAGTGCTATCGCTACTGCGCGTAAAGAAGTGCTCGCTATCAGCGGTCAGTACCAAAAAGCGGGATGGACGAGCGTCATCGGCTCCAGTGGCACCATCAAGGCGGTGCGTAATGTCCTAGTCTCCAAAGGCTGGGCCAATGAGCAAGAGTGCATTACTTATAAAGGCGTCAAAAAGTTAGAAAAATTATTGATCTCTATTGGTGATGTGAAAGACATTGAGCTTGAGGGTGTTAAAGAGCACCGAAAAGCGGTGTTTCCGGCAGGGGTAGCGGTACTGCGAGCCTTAATGAAGGTGCTCGGTATAGAGACCTTAGCTTATTCTGACGGGGCGTTACGCGAGGGTGTGATGTACGATATGCTCGGACGCTTTGCTAGCGAAGATGTGCGTGATCGTAGTGTGTTGGCCTTGATTAAGCGCTATTCAGTGGACAAAAAACAAGCCCGGCAAGTGGTCAGAACCAGCCGTCATCTTTTTAGGCAAGTACAAGATGACTTGCAGCTCAGCAATGATGACGGTGACCTATTGAGACGCGCGGCCTATCTACATGAAATAGGGCTGGCGATTAGTCATAGCAATTATCATCGCCACAGTGCTTATTTGCTAGGAAATTCAGACATTCCTGGTTTCTCCCAAGTAGATCAAAAACGTATGGCACAGTTAGTGCTGAGTCATAGGCGTAAGCTAAAAGGCGATATGCTTGAGCAAACCTGCAAGCTTGGCGGCGATCAACTGCTGTACTTGTGTTTGCTCTTAAGGCTTGCAGTATCCGCGCATCATAGCCGTAGCGAGTACGACTTACCTTTAATGGAGTTGGTCATTATAGACGCTACTCATTGGCAGATTACCGTGAGCACCGATAAAAAACACTATGCCTTCTTGTACTCTGATCTCTATGCTGACATCGAGCAGTTTGCAAAATGGGGTATTCAGCTTAGTGTGATTGAAAGTTAAGTTGACACTAGTTTTCTCTAAAAAAGCTAAGGTATCGGCGCTGCCATAGACATTGAGATGTGCTACTATAGCTTAATTGAGTTTACAACTGTACTGTAATCGTCTATAAAACTAAAAAGGATAAGTCTATGAGTACTGTTTGGGACAGCGTACAGCTGGCAAGACACGCAAAACGTCCACTGTTTATGGACTACGTCAATCAGCTATTTACGGAGTTTGATGAGCTGCATGGCGATCGCGCTTTTGCCGATGACAAAGCGATTTTGGGCGGCCTTGCCCGTTTCAATGGCAAGCCTGTGATGGTCATCGGTCAGCATCGTGGTCGTAGTACGCGCGAGCGCATCGCTCATAACTTCGGTATGGCGAATCCTGAAGGCTATCGCAAGATGATTCGTTTGGCGAAGATGGCTGAGCGTTTTAATATTCCGCTCATGAGCTTTGTCGATACTCAAGGCGCGTATCCTGGTATTGGTGCCGAGGAGCGCGGTCAAGCGCAAGCGATCGCTGAGAGCATTGCAGTATTTACAAGCCTAAAAGCGCCTATTATCGTCACTATCATTGGCGAGGGCGGTTCAGGCGGCGCGCTGGCAATCGGTGTTGGCGATAGAGTCAATATGCTGCAAAACAGTATCTACTCAGTGATCTCACCTGAGGGCTGTGCTTCTATTCTCTGGAAAACCGCTGAAAAAGCGCAAGATGCTAGCGAAGCATTAAAACTAAATGCGATTAACCTTTATCAGATGGGTTTGATTGATGCCGTCATTGATGAAGGGGAAGGCGCGCATGTGCAGCCGCAGCCGGTAATGGATGCGTTAAAGGCGTTGTTAGAAGAGCAACTGGCCGAGATAGTCGATATGGATGCCGATGAGCGCTGCGAGCAGCGTTATCAGAAGCTAAAATCATTCGATTCAGAGGTAATGCTGCCTGGCTAGTTTTTCAACAAAAGGCTTGGACTAGCTAGTCGAGCTTTTAGCTTAATAAACTGACTTAATGCTAAACTAAAACGCGCTATTTATTAGCGCGTTTTTTTTGGCTACCTGTTTTTATTTCAAGGTTTCCTTTTAGAGGTTAGAATAAATATAGGTGAGTCACCCTAAAACTGACACAGCACGCAAGGAAAACCTATACCAGTAGCACTGGTAAGATGAGCGTGTCAATTTAATTTTGAATTGGCTATATAAGAATAACTATGACAAATAGCGCTATTAAGTCTTATCCGATCAAGCCGATAGCAGAGTTAGCTGTCGATCAGCAGCTAGCAGCGGCCGTGTTAAGTAGTTTAGCAGATTATCATCAGCAGCTACTGGGCCGGCGAATTTGGCTAGCGTGTAGCGGTGGGCGCGATTCTTTGGTTTTAGCCGCGCTATGTTTGCAGCTTTATGAGCAAGGCCGCTTACCGTTTTTGCCGCAGCTGTTGCATGTCGATCATGGCTTGCAAGCGAATAGCTCGTTTTGGGCAAATCATGTTGCTAAGTGGGCCGCCGCTCAGCAGCTACCTTGTACTATTTTAAAAGCGGAAGTGCAAGGTCGAGATGAACAAGCGGCGCGGCAAGCTCGCTATCGCGTCATGCAAGAGTACATCAATCAAGGCGATGTATTGATGCTCGCACATCATGCCGATGATCAAGCAGAAACCGTACTGATGCGTTTGATTCAGGGCGCAGGCATTAAGGGTCTAGCCGCTATGCAGCCGTGGCGCGAGCAAGCGCAGCAAGGTCGTCATCACATCTTGTGGCGTCCGTGGTTGACGATAACTCGCGCCGCGATTAGTGATTATGCGCGGCGCTTGCAGCTGCCTTATATCGATGATCCTACCAACATTAGCGGTGACAACGTACGTAGCGGTTTGCGCCGTGAGGTTATGCCGTTACTAGCCAATTATAACCCTAACGTCATAGGCAATATCGCTCGTAGCGCGCAACTGCTTAGCGAAGCGCAAGCGATAGTGGAGGCGCAGGCTGAACAAGACTTGCAGATGACAGCGGTAGAAGTGCTTAAATTCTCTACCGCTCAGCAGGTGTTAGCTATCGATAAATTACAACTCTTATCCACGGCAAGGCAAAAGCAGCTACTGCATTACTGGCTAGCGCAGGATGAGCCGCTACCGCCAGCCAAGCAATTAGTCGATGATGTCTACGCGCTCACTCAGCGGCAAGACAACAATCATCAAACTGAGCTTGACTGGTACGCACACCTGCAGCACTACCGTATCTATCGCTATCGTCAGCAGCTTTATCGTTTGAGCCACGATTTTCTGAATTGGCTTGCATTAAATACGCTTGAAAAGAGCTATTGTTTATCAAAGAGTTTAGCTATTGATATTCGTAAGAGTATGGATACAGGCTATCTTTGGCAGCTAAAGATCGACTGGGATAAGCTTGACAACGATCAATACCAAGAGCTTATCGATAATAAAATCAGTCTCAAGATAACGCCATTAGGTAGACAGCAAAAGATACAAACCATGACCATGGGACAAGCGCAAGCCGGTAAAAAGCTTTATCAGACGCTAGCTATCCCTGTTTGGTTGAGGGATAGTTTAGTGGTAGTTAGCGCAGTTATAACAGACACTGAGATTGTAAATAATGATGAGCATGCAAAAACAGCAGTGCCGTTGCTACTTTTATCACCGTTTCATAGCTGGACTTTAAAAAGCGATCTATCCCACCGTGATATTGCTGAAAAGCTGACTGTATTGAGCAAAGCTTGCGTTAATGTTTTGCAAGAAGCCAGCAAACTCTAAGCCCTTGAATTTATCAAACGACAATAATAGCAGTATGCTAAACTAGACCCCATTTTAGCGCTATCACTTTGAATACTTTTGACTATTTCTAACAAAGTTATATTAGAAATTGCTAATTAGGAGATTATGATGTCAGAACAAAATAATAACTCAGTCCTTAATAATAAAAAAATCAGCTTTATCGGTGGCGGTAATATGGCGCAGGCGTTAATCAGTGGTCTTGTCGGTTGTGGTGTTAAGCCTGAGATGATTACAGTCGCTGATCCAAGTACCGATATCCGTCAGCAACTAGATGCTAAAGGCTTAAATACAGTAGATCCTACTGCCGATGCTACGACTGCGGTAAAAGACGCTGATTTAGTCGTATTAGCAGTGAAGCCGCAAGTTATGAAAGCGGTCGTTAGCGGCTTCACGGATGTGCTCGACAAGCAATTAATTGTCTCAGTTGCCGCAGGTCTATCAACGGATATTTTAGCGGATATGCTCGGCGGTTATCAAAACATCGTTCGTGCTATGCCCAATACTCCGGCGATGATACAGATGGGGGCGACGGGTCTGTACGCTACTGATAGTATTGATGAGCAGCAAAAGCAGCTTGCCACTGCGGCTATGGAGGCTTCAGGCCTAGTAATGTGGGTTGAGGACGAGGAGCACTTGCATGCGGTAACGGCAGTATCTGGTTCAGCGCCTGCTTATATGTTCTATTTCCTTGAGTCGATGATTGATCGCGGTGTGGCGCTAGGTTTAGATAAAGAGCAAGCCTCAGCACTGGCTATGCAAACCATGCTAGGCGCGGCCAAGATGGCGATGGGTAGCGATGATACGCCTGCTGAGCTACGTCGCAAAGTTACCTCACCGAATGGCACCACGCAAGCGGCGATTGAATCGATGCAAGCCAATGAGGTCGGCCGACAGATAGGCGAGGCGATGCAAGCTTGTTATGATCGTAGCCAAGCGCTTAGCGAAGAGATGAAATAAAACGCGTGCGCCCACAGTGCTATTTAGTGCCAATATATAGTACAAATAACTAATATTAGTAATGAGTATCAATAACACAGGTCGCTGTAAACATAGCGACCAGCAAATGAATTGTGTAGTCTCTTTATACCGACGTCTTGAGTAGCCTTTAATGAACAACGTACTATTACAGATTTTTGATTTGGTCACCACCTTTGCGATGCTGCTGATTTTTATCCGCTTTATGCTGCAGTTTGCGGGGATGGATGCGCGCGACCCTATGATTGCGCCGGCTTATAAAGCGACGCATATCGTCGATGTATTTGGCCGTATCTTTCCGACTTTAGGAGGAGGGCGCATTAGTATTGCTGCCATCGTGTTGATGTTTTTGATTCGACTCATAGATATCTCAGGAAAAGCGGCGTTAATGCATAAAGGTATTGCCCCGATTCCACTATTTTTTCAGGGTACACTCAGCCTGATTCTAGACTTTTTAAGATTGAGTCGTTATTTGATTATTGGTTCTATCATCGTCAGCTGGATAGTGGTGTTTACTCAGTCCCAGCATCCGATTATTGGTATCATCATGCAGCTTGCTGAGCCTATTCTAGCGCCATTTCGCCGTATTACGCCGAATTTAGGCATGCTTGATCTCTCACCGATCATTGCCTTCTTTGCAATTTATTTGATAGAGATAATGGTTGGAGCCGTCGCTGCTAGCTTGATGCCAATGCTAGGCTAAGTTTTTTTAACATGCCTTAATATAATAAAAGCCCTACCGTCATCTGTTATGCGGGTAGGGCTTTTTGTTGTGTGATTATTTTGGTTAAACTTTACATGCTTATCAACTCTTAGTTTTAACAAAGCGGTTGGGTATCAGCTGCGCTTGCAAATCATCAGGATGGGGATTGTCCGCCGCTCTTAACGTCTGGGTAATCCAAGTATCCGCGGCCTTTACCGCAGCGGCTACCTCGTCGCCTATCGCCAAGCGTCCTGCGATGTAGCTGGCAAGTGAGCAGCCAGAGCCATGAAATTCACCGTCTAAGCGCAGCAGCACACTCTTATGTATCATCTCGCCCTCTATATACAGATACTGTTCAATATCGCCGCTATCGAAGTCATGCGAGGTTTTAACGAGTACGGCGTGGGTACCCTGAGCGCAGAGCTTTTTTGCCCCTACATGTAAGTCTTGCTCGCCGCTTAAAGCTCGCAGTTCATGGGTGTTTGGAGTAATCAAAGTCGCGTAGGGAAGGAGTTGCTTAAAGGCTGCTACTAAAGTTGCCTCATCACCTAAGCTGCCACCACTATTGGCGACGAGTACCGGATCGAGAACAAAAGGGGTGTTTTTTTTAATCACTTTGTTAGCGAATAATCGAGTCAGCATTTTTATATTATCAGTCGTTCCAAGCATGCCGGATTTGATCGCCTTGACTGGCAAATCATTGAGTACCGCCATCGCTTGATTTCTGACTAATTCGGAGTCACAAGGCTCAAAGCCTAAGACCTGCTGCGAGCTTTGTATGGTAATAGCGGTGCAAGCGACAGTAGCATGAGCGCCTGCTTGCCCAATGGCTTCGATATCGGCTTGCAAGCCTGCTCCGCCAGAAGGATCTAGACCTGAAAAACAAAGGACGACTGGACGCATAATTTTTCCTTAGAGTTGTTTCTGTAATAATCCATGAGATAAAAATTAAATTATAGCAAATACGGCTGCAACGCTTGCAATTCGTTTTGGCTTTGTTATAATACTCGCCCACAGCATGAGACGTATCGCTAGCATCGATACTGTATTCTATCTTATAGAAGTCTTATCTTGTTCGGTGAAGTGGGTGAGTGGCTGAAACCAGTTCCCTGCTAAGGAACCATACGTGTAAGCGTATCGAGGGTTCGAATCCCTCCTTCACCGCCATTTATTCGGTTCATTGTAGATAGCTCAGTTTAAAAACAATATTTGAAAATAATCTTGTTTAAATGAGCAAAGTTATTGACAACGTCGAAATTATCTATATAATGACCAACCTAATTTGCTACAAAAGTTATATACTGCGTAGTAGATGATGTGCAATAAGCGCCTGTAGCTCAGTTGGATAGAGCACTTGGCTACGAACTAAGGGGTCGGGAGTTCGAATCTCTCCAGGCGCACCATTTGCATTATCAATGTTTTAAAAGTTAGCAAAGAACACCCTAAATCAATCGCCTGTCTTCTGACATTTGGCGGTTTTTTTGTGCTTGTTGATTTTATCGTTATGATTGTCTAGATCTATCATAGCTTTATGATAAACCTCTTAATTACGGTACAATAGGCTATCATTTGATGCCTGCTATGAGCTTAAGCTATGCCAAAGAGTAAAAAAAGAGCGACTGTCAAAACAAAAAGTCCACGCCACCAAGCGACTACGCCCATGCCGGCGGAAGAGCCTACTATCGCTAAACCAACCACTAGGCTTGCTGCTATCGTTTATGATGGCATGCTTATACTTGCCTTGCTTTTCTTAGTAGGTACGGTACTGACGGTGGTAGGCACGCTACTGACTATGCAGACGGGTACAGAATCCGCGCAAGCCCGCTCGCTGCCAGTTTGGTATCAAAACATAGTGATGACGCCGTCGTTTATCTTAACCTTAGTCGGATTTTATGGACTGTTCTGGCGACGCGGCGGTCAAACCTTAGGCATGCAGACTTGGCGACTCAAAACAGTCAATGACTCAGGCCATCTACTAACTTGGGGCCAGTCTTTTAAGCGCATTATGGCTGCCAGTATAATGCCGCTTATCTTGGGCATTATTGGCAGCTTGATAGGCGGGTCACGCGCTATTATTTTGACTAGCGCGTTTTTGGGGTTGATGTTCAACTATGCCTTTTGTCTGTTCAATCGCCGCGGTCTGGCAGTGCAAGATATGATCTCCAATACTATCACCCTAAAGATGCCAAAAACTGAGAATGAGGGTCTATGGCGGGTTATTAGAAACCGTAAAAATTAGCACCACTCTCCTGCTTACTGTTATTGTTGTATATTGGCAGCTCAAATCACAATCGCTTATACAGAGACCGTTTGTATTAACCAGAAAGTATAACCGACAAAGAACAATACTAAAGTGGCACCAGAGCTGCGGCCGAAGCTGTGCTTGGTTTTAAAAGCAAATAAACACATCACAAATAGTAATATAGTGAGCAGCCCCATTGCTAATATATCACGTGACAGAATGATGGCATTCGGGGTGATTGGTGCAATAAGCGCGGCAAGTCCGACGACCGCTAAGGTATTAAAAATATTAGAGCCAATAATATTACCTAAAGCCATATCATGCTCGCCCTTACGCGCCGCTGACAAGCTTGCCACTAGCTCCGGTAGGGAAGTACCAACAGCGACAATCGTCAGGCCAATAATAAGCTCACTGAGGCCCCAAAAAGTCGCAAGCTCAACTGCGCCCCAAACAATAGCGCGTGAGCTTAATATCAGTACTAGCAATCCTAAAAATAGCGCACCGATACCACGAATAGCGCTTGTCTCTTCTGCACTTTCTAGAACAGGATCATCTTCGTGCTCATGATTGCCTTCTCGTAGGCTTAAGACGATCTGAATAGCTAATATCAACACCAGCAGGACAATGAGCACGATACCGTCAGTATGACTCAACATGCCATCACTGAGCTGCCATGCCGCGACTGCTGTCACTAATAATAATAGTGGCATATCACGATTGATGATGCTTTTGCGAATGATGATTGGGCTTATTAATACCGTCGCGCCCAATACTAGAGCGATATTGATAATGTTAGAGCCGTAAGCATTACCTAAAGCCAGATCAGGGCTACCCTCCAACGCCGCTAGTGCTGAGACCACCATTTCGGGAGCTGAGGTACCTAAGCCTAATATCACTACGCCGATCAAAAAACTAGGAACGTTTAATTTATTGGCCAATACCACCGCGCCATCAATAAAGACATCTGCGCTCCATACTAAAATAGCTAGGCCCACGACTACTGCAACAATTGCCAACCACATTAGGGTTATCCTTTAGATATATTTAACATTTGAGGGTAAGTATTTTATCTTAAAAACGGTACGTCAAAGTATCTTATCTATAATAAAAGTGCATAAAAAAACTGAGCCTAAATAGACTCAGTTTTTAGAAGTATAGTCAGCGAGCAATAAAGCTAATCAACGAATGATCGATAGTAGCTCTAATCTCGACCACAGTATTGACCACAATATCAAATAGTATCGGACGCTTTAAGCGACCTGTACGGGAATGATATTAGCAGTGTCTTTAACGGTATTGTCTTCATTGCAATACACGAGCTTAGGCTGATAAGTCGCCGCTTCTACTTCATCAAAATGCGCGTAGGCACAGATGATGACGATATCGCCTAAGTCTGCCATGTGTGCTGCTGCTCCATTCAAGGAGATAATGCCAGAGCCTGCCTCCGCGCGAATAGCATAAGTGCGAAAACGCTTACCGTTAGTGACATTATAGATATCAATCGATTCATTCTCGCGTAGACCTGCTAGATCTAATAAGTCGCCGTCGATACCACATGAGCCTTCATAGTGTAGCTCGGCATGGGTAACACGGGCACGGTGCAGTTTGCATTTGAGCATATTAAGTAGCATAAAGTGCTTCCTTAGTGAAACGAGTATTAAAAGGTATAACGAGTATTAAAGGGTGTAACGGTATTAAGAACAGATTAAATGAGCGAAATCAAAAGGTTAATGGGGCCAATTTTGTCAAAATAAAAGGCTGGCGCAATTTTATAGCATTACTCTGGTAATTTAAAGCTATTGATTTGCGAGCGCGCTTTTTCGATATCGCCGTCTAAGAGTAAAGGTAGCGCTTCAAAGGCCGTCGTTAACGCACTCTCAATAGCGATTTGTTCATTGGCAGCAGGCTTTGAGAGCACGTGACCGGTCACTTTTGACTTATGGCCAGGGTGACCGATACCAACGCGCAAGCGATGAAAGTCATTACCGATATGCGGAGTGATATCGCGCAGACCATTATGGCCGCCATGGCCGCCAGCGGTTTTGAGTTTAATGCTACCGGCGTCGATATCGAGCTCGTCATGAGCGATCAGTAGCTCATCATTGGCGATGTTATAATAATTGACCATAGGGACGACCGACTGACCCGATTTGTTCATAAAGGTGAGCGGCAGTAGCAAACGCACATCATGACCGTGCACTTGCCCGCGACCGGTGACGCCATGGAACTTTTTATCCGGGCTCAGAGTAATATTGAACTGATGAGCGATATGCTGTACGAACCAGAATCCAGCATTATGCCGCGTGAGCATATACTGCTCGCCAGGATTGCCAAGACCAACGATTAGTTTTATCGCCATAATATACTCTGCCTAAAAATGAAGAACAAGCGCTACCTAAAAAGCTAAACCTAACCATAAATATGATTTAAATAAATAACGACTCGAGTTGTTTGTTCAAATCATACTGACAAAAACAGCAGGAGATCTCAATCACCTGCTGTTTTTTTATAGCACAAGCCTACTCATAGTCGAACTAGAGTAGGGGTTTACTAAAGGATAATTACTCAGCGTCTTTATCGTCGCCGTCTTTATCTTCAGCAGCTTCTTCACCTTCGCCGCCTTGCTCAGTGGCTGGTACTTCATCAGCATCCACTTCGTCTGCATCTTCGTCCACTTCTTCAAGCGTTGGTGGCAACATGTTAACGATAGTGCGGTCGTGCGCATCTTCCATATCAAGATCGAAGATAATGACGCCTTCAGGCAGCTCGATATCTGATAGACGGAAAAGATCACCGATCTCCATACCTGAAACATCAACTTCGAGGTATTCAGGAAGCTGTGAAGGTAGAGCAACGATTAGAACTTCAGAAACTAACGTTGATAGAACACCGCCTTCTTTGGTACCAGGCGCTTCTTCACGGCCTGAGAAATGTACAGGGATGTTCATGTTGATTTTCTGGCCTTTTACAATGCGCTGAAAGTCAGCATGCATTGGGAAGCCTTTAGCAGGATGACGCTGCAAGTCTTTGATAACGACTTGGTGCTCATCGCCTTTATCAGTAGTAATAGTTAAAACTTGTGAGAAAAACGCTTCGTATTCAAGCGACTTTACCATCTCGTTTAGTTTGATAGAGATAGCCGTTGGCTCCTCATTACCACCATAAATAATAGCGGGTACTAGATTCTGCTTACGTAGGCGGCGGCTCGCACCTTTACCTTGTTGTTCAGCAGAGCGGTCAACCGCGTTAATTGCAAAATGATCAATAGCCATGGATATAATCCTATAGAGTGTATGTGAAGTATCTACCAGCATCAAAACTTGCGACCAGTCCACTACTGGATGATTGATACTTTAAAAAGTGCTGAGTTAACTACCTATATCTATAAAATTTATCTGTAAAACGATAGATAATAAGCAATGAGCAGCACAGGCGCGCATTATACGTGTTTTTGTCGCAATAATAAAGGGTTGAAAAGATTATAAAAATTGATAAGTGAATGAGAAAAAGCCCACTTTGTCAATTTGAGATCTAAAAACCGTAGCAAAAATAGCAACCAAGAATTTTAAAACAAAAAAAGCGCTAAAGGGTGACTTTAGCGCTAATCTTCACTATTAGAGATTTAATCTAGCTAACGAGCAATCTTACGCATCAAACATGGCGCTGATAGACTCTTCGTTATTGATACGGCGCAGACTCTCAGCGAGCATCGGCGCGATAGAAACCTGGCGAATTTTAGTACATGCTTTTGCCGCGTCTGATAACGGAATCGTATCGGTCACGACGATCTCATCAAGCTCTGAATCACTGATGTTTTTTAGCGCATTACCTGATAATACCGGATGCGTGATATAAGCCAATACGCGACGCGCGCCGCTTTCTTTGAGTGCTACTGCTGCCTTGCATAAAGTCCCTGCGGTATCGACCATATCATCAACGATGACACAATCACGGTCACGGACATCACCGATGATGTGCATGACTTGTGATTCGTTAGCGCGGGCGCGGCGCTTATCGATAATCGCTAGATCAGCGTCGCCTAGTTGCTTCGCCATAGCGCGGGCACGCACGACGCCGCCCACGTCCGGTGAGACCACCATGATATTATCATAGTCGTGCTTGAGTAATTCGTTCAATAATACCGGTGTACCGTAGATGTTATCAACGGGAATATCGAAGAAACCCTGAATTTGATCCGAGTGCAAATCGACCGTCATCACGCGATCAATGCTGACGATGTTCAGCATATCAGCGACGACTTTGGCTGAGATAGGCACACGGGCTGAGCGTGGACGACGATCTTGACGGGCATAACCAAAGTAGGGCATGACAGCGGTGATACGACCGGCACTTGAGCGACGTAGCGCATCGGCCATCATCATGATTTCCATCAAGTTGTCATTGGTCGGCGCACAAGTCGGCTGCATGATAAACACGTCTTTACCGCGCACGTGTTCTTTGATCTCTACAGCGATTTCGCCATCAGAAAAACGGGTGATGTCAGCTTTCCCAAGAGGGATATGGAGATGATCGGCTACGGTTTTCGCAAGTTCAGGGTGGGCATTACCCGTAAAAATCGCCAAATAAGGCATGACAAAGTCCTATTGAGTGACTCAAGCAGTGACCGCTAAGCAGTGTCAAACTGCTCAAATATAGAAAAGAGTGGGTAGTAAACATTTACAGAAGATGAAACAACGTAATTACAGAAAATGGCAGGGGTAGCTGGACTCGAACCAACGGATGTCAGGATCAAAACCTGATGCCTTACCAACTTGGCTATACCCCTGTAATGCTTGGCATCGCAGCAGTTATCGCTACGCTTACCTAACGTGTCATCCCTATGAGTTTACACTCTTGGCGATGACCGAACTTTACGGTGTTCGTTGCGAACTATACCGAAAGTATGAAGGTGTTGTCAATTGCTATCACTGACAGCAGGATCACATTAGCGATCATAACTGGCTATCGATGCGCAACTTACATGATAAACAATCAAGACAAACAAAAAATGGCAGGGGTAGCTGGACTCGAACCAACGGATGTCAGGATCAAAACCTGATGCCTTACCAACTTGGCTATACCCCTATTGTGGCGACCTATTATAAGTAAATTTTCAGATTTTGCAAGGCTTTTCGGCTTTTTCTTTGGATTATTCGTAATAGGAAAGCTTATCAGATGATAACAGACTTAAAATGACGAAGGGTGTTTTTTTTGATTACCGATATCATTATTCTAAACTGCTTGGTAATACTTGAAAAGCACCCTACAACTCAACGGTTAATTTATAAGCTCTTTACCACGTACCCCGCACAAGGCGCATCTGCCATCCACTTCGTTAACAGCGCTTTATCAGCCACCACACTCTCACCTAAAGGCAAAAATACTGCGCTACCAGAGCCAGTCATTCGTGCTTTGCCTAGCGCTTGTGACTGTAAACGCTGTAAATAACCTAAAGCTTCTTCAACCTCAGCGGCCAGACTCGTCACTACCGGGGTAAAGACATTATCATAAGGCGGATTTAGAATTTGCAGGTACTTCTTAGTTTGATTTTTAATAGCTTCGATAGATAAAGGCGTAACGTCACGACGTAATTTGTGATGAGCAAATAGCTTAGCAGTATTGACATGCGCGCTTGGCGTTAGAATTAGATAATACTGAGCAGGTAAGTCAATGGCGGTTAATTCTTCGCCAATACCTGTCGCAATGGCATCTTGGCCAAAGATAAAAATCGGTACATCAGCGCCGATTGTCGTCGCGATTTCGATGAGTTCGTTTTGATTTAGGTTAAATTGCCAAAGCTCATTTAACGCGAGTAGTGTAGTAGCGGCATTGGAGGAGCCGCCACCTAAGCCTGCGCCCATAGGCAGATGCTTGTCTAAAGTGATGCTGATAGCTGGCAAGGATTGAGGTAGTTTTTCTACCGAAATAATATAAGATAGCAGAGCTTTTGCGGCTTTAAAGATTAGATTTTCTTCTAGGTTTGCGGTAATACTGTCCGCGCCCGTAAGCGAAATGAGTTGGTTGCAAAGACAAGTTGCTTGTTTATCTAAGTCACTATTGACTCGGTTAGCTTCGCTAATAGCGACTTTTTGCCTGATGAAAAAATGCAAATAATCGCCCCAATTGAGCAAGCGAAAAACCGTTTGCAGATTATGATAGCCATCATCCCGCTTGCCTGTGATGTGCAAAAATAGATTGATTTTTGCCGGTGACAAGCGTGTGATAGTAGCCTGAGAAGTTATAGGGTTTTGCGTAGAGTTTTGGCTCATTATCAACTCTATTTTGTTAGCGGCTTAGATGATTAATAGTCATTACCACTTTTTGACCTTGCGGCTGAGTAGCGATAATTTTATTCGGTAGTTTTTCATTACCGTCATAAGCGAACTTAGCGCTCCAGTTACCGTTGACTGAGCTGACCAGACGGTTTTGAGTATCAGTCTTTGGAGCAGTGTCCGACGGTGCAGAGCGTCCTGATATCCAGTAAGGCATTTGTGAGATGGGCGCTTGCCAGCCAGTGGCTTTTTGTAATAACGCTTCGGGATGTTCAGCGCTAAGGCTGCCGGTTTTTTCGCTAACTAGAGTTGCGGTTTGACCATCATATTCGATATTGGTTTTGCCGATGCCCAGCGCGCCCATCAGCTCAATAGCGAAGCGATTATCTTCTTGTCCCCAAGTATAAAAAGCGCTACCGCCTTGCGTGCCAGCACTGCTAGCATCAGCCGAAGAAGCAGAGGGCCCAGAAGGCATTGTCACGCCGATTTTACCATTGATAGTAAAGCTTTCAAGCTTCTGCGCTTGCAGGGTAGGCGTGGTAGTAGCGTTAGCTTGCGAGCTAGGTATGGATTGACAACCAGCGGTCAATAATACGCCACTAACCACGGTTGCTAGTAACGCTGGTTTTTTTAAATTTTTGTTATTTTTAACGGACAACGCTGTGGATAAAAATGTCGACATAAATTCTTCCTTAAAAAAAGCAACTCAATAAGAGTCGCTCAAAATTCAATAACTAATAAGTCTAAGCTGTAGATGTTACTCGATTATGGAGTATGTTAGTAAAGTTGAATACGGTCATTGACGTTTTGTTGACCAAAAGCAAAGCGCTGCTGCAAGTCAGCCAATAGCGCGGCGACTTTCTCGTTATTCTCCAACCCTTGATACGCTCGCAGCAACAGCACACCTGAGCGCAGCGTTGGCAGTACCTCATAAGGGGTCTGTAGATAGTCAATAACTTGCGTGAAGTTATCGTTAGCTAGAGCATTACTCGCTAATACATTCAGTGCTTGCAGATGTAGCTCGTTATCATAACGCGGATCGTCATAGCGAATTTGAATGATAGTTTGCGCTAGATCTAAGCCTTGAGTAGAGTTGCGATCATTGGCTAATAATAGCTGCGCGTAGCTGAGCTGATACGATAAATTGTTCGGATCAAGCGTTTGTAAATGTTTGAGCAAAGTGCGCTTCACCACATAATCATTGCGATCATCGAGCAATTGTACCCGCGCAAATAGTATCGCTTCGCTGTCTGGGTACTTGCGACTGGCACGGCTCAGTAGCTCTAGCGCTTCATCAGCCTCACCTTGCTGCCACAAAATATCGGCCTGTAGCACAAAGGTGTCAGGCGCGAATACCTCAAAATCCTCACGCAGATTGCGTAAGGTTGCTATCGCCGCATTGGTATTACCTGCTAATAGCTCAAGTTCCACCACTTTTTTACGCGCGGCTAAGATTAAGTCCTCTTGCATGACACTCTTTAGATAGTTTTTTGCTTGCTCAAAACGCTGTTGGCGCTCGGCACTGATACCTAAGTAATAATAGGCTTGATCCAAATAAGTAGGACTTTTTGCTAAGGTATTCAGCAGCTGATCGGCGCTAGGATATTCTTGAATATCCAAACTGACTAACGCGGCCAGTAACGTAATCTCAGGATCATCCGTAAAGCGGCTATGCGCCTCCAAAAGTAGCTCCCAAGCCGACACGCTTTGTTTTAAATCGAGCAAGTAGCGAATCTCATAAAGGTACAGACTTTTGCTATCGGGATTACGCAAGCGCGCTTGGCTGATGTAATTAACCACCGTTTGTGCCGGTTCAATATTGCGTAAGATATCCGCTTTTAGAGTAATAAAAGGCACGTAGTCAGGCTGGGTGGCTAGCGCGCGTTCGATATGAATAAGAGCGGCTTTGGGTTCATCAAATTGATACAGCAAACCGGCTTTAAGGACAGATATTGAGGCGTTTTGCTCGCTGTCAATAGGCTGTAAGGCGGCTAATAACTCGCGTCTGTCCTCATCGGTGCTCGGGTAGATACCGATGAGAATCTCGCTTAAGTCAGCGCGAGGATCATAGCGAAGAATACGGTTGAGCGTCTCACCTGCCAGAGCATAATCATGAGCTTTTAGGGCTAAATGCGCTACATAAAACCAAGCAGGAACATGGTCAGGGTTCTGATCTTGCCAGTTTTTAGCAAACGCTAAGGACTCGTCAACCGCTTCATAGTCTAATGATAAACTTAGAGCGCGCTCAAACACCGCGGTCGCATCTCTTTTAAAGGCTTGCTGCTTATAAAGCATCAGTGCCCGCGCGATATCATCACGATCTGCTGCAAATTCAGCATCCAATAGAGCATAGAGACTTGGCTCATCCTCAACATTCGTGAGAGCAGTCTCGTCAGTTGCTAGAATCAAATCATTGCTTTTAAGCTTATTAATAGGGGTAGCCTGATTGCTTGAGACGTTATTGTTGCTCTTATTATCATTGCTTTTATCATTAGAATGAGTACGTTCAGTAGAGCTATTGTTATCACTAACTGACTCAGGAGCAACGGAGGCTGCCATCGAGCGATAAGGTTTCCATAGTTTTAATAGCGGATCGAGCACCTCTGCTTGAGCAGAAGTAGACAGGCACAAGCAAGTCGCCAGCACTAAAGCTAGCTTTCGCTGTTGCCGAAGACGCTTCATCACCCTGCGCAATAATACCTGAATACGAGACTGCTCTCGATAGTCAAGGCTCAAAGCGGCGTCCGGCGTAGATCTTGTTTGAAACACTAATCCAAAAAACATCATAACTGATGATCATTACCTATAAATTCGCGCAATATCGTGTATCGAGTCATTATACGAGGCTAGATTAATCCTAAACAATAGCACTCTTGTTATCGTATATATAGAACACTGACTATAAGAATACCACAAACCTTAGAGCAAAAAGCAATTCGCCGCCTAAGCGGTAGCGCGCGTTAACCCATTCATTCTAAGGCTATAAATTACTATTAGTGGCTAATCAAAGCAGAGGTTGATCGAAGAAGCTGTTGAGGCTATTGGTTAAACCATACTGCTAGTTGATTTTTTTTGATAAGCCCAGATAGAGTATAAGCTGCCTTAACATTATCTGAGTAATGATGGGGTACTATTAAATAAAGCGGATAACAATGGTACAATAGCTAGCTTTACGTTATCACCATTACTATGAGCGGCTATGGGTTGCTCGGTAGTTTGCTTAAATCAACAACGCGGCCTCCATTATCTGCGCTTATATCAAAGCGTGATGGGCTTGCTTTTGCTTTTTATCACGACGCCACTCACTGGTTTGAGCTCAGTCAGTAAACGTTATGCTTATGGTCAATCAATAATGAGATTAGTGGTCATTGGGGTCAATCACAAAACTGCACCAGTCGCTTTGCGTGAGCGCCTGGCACTTGTGGGCGCTGATGTAAATATTGCGCTTGAGCAATTAGAGAAGTTTACCGATGGCAGCATTATCGTCTCAACTTGCAATCGCACGGAAATCTATGCCCTAGTCCCACAGACAACAGTGCGACAAACAACAGCTCCGCAAACAACATCATCAAATACCACAGACGTCACGCCAACGAACGCTTCCGCTCCAGAGAACGCCTCTGTCACTAATAAAGTGGCTAACAGCAGTAGTAGCTCTAGTGTCTCACCAGCTGACGTCAGCGCTCATATTCTAAAAATAAAAAACTGGCTCGCTGAGTTTAAACAACTACCACTTAGTGAGGTGGATCCCTATCTTTATGTGCACCGCGATGTTCATGCTCTAACTCATTGGCTTAGAGTAGCCGCTGGGCTTGACTCGATGATATTGGGCGAACCGCAAATATTAGGCCAAATAAAACAAGCGGTGCATCTAGCGCAGGATGAGAAAGTACTCAATAATCAGCTGGGCTGGATAGTCGATCAAGTGTTCGCGGCGGCCAAGCGCGTACGTAATGAGACCCATGTCGGTGCGCAAGCGGTATCGCTTGGCTTTGCCGCGGCAAAATTAGTCACGCAGATATTTGATGATTTTGCGAAGCGTACGCTGTTAGTGGTGGCGGCTGGCGAGATGAACCGTCTAGTCGCGACGCATATCGCCGGGCTTGGGGTTGGGCGTATTATTATCTGTAATCGTAGTCCAGAGCGCGCCGAAGCCTTAGCTGCCGAGCTGCGTCAGCCGGGTCGCAGCATTGAAGTGCAACCATTAGCAGCTTTACCGCAGCTACTGAGCGAGGCGGATATTGTTAGCAGCTGTAGCGGCAGTATGAATTTGCTAATCGATAAAACGATGACCGTGCAGGCGCTTAAGCGTCGCCGTTATCAGCCGATGCTGATGATCGACTTAGCTGTACCGCGCGATATAGACTCCACTATTAGTCAGATGGACGATATCTATTTGTACTCTGTCGATGATCTGCAACACGTCATCGCCGGCAACCTTGAGCAGCGTAGACAAGCGGCAGTCGATGCAGAGCTACTCGTCAGTCAGTTAGTGGTTGAGATGGAGCAGCGCTTTGCAGTGCGCAAGGTAGGCCGTGACATCGAGCAGTATCGTAATCGCACGCACACGCAAGTGGATAAAATTCTGTCTGAATCCATCGCCAGACTAGAAAATGGCGAGGTTAATGCCGAAGAAGTCATCACTGAGCTGTCTAGGCGCCTCACGCAGACATTGACGCATGCGCCCTCAAAATTAATGCGCAAAGCGGCTAGTGAAGGCGATAGCGAGTTGTTAGATTTTGTAGTCTCAGGGTTGCATGATGCTTACCGCAATAAAGGCTAAATAGGGTCAAGATATAAGGGCGAAATAGGCGAACAAACGCTAACGTAAGCCCATAATAGAACCACTAGCAGACTATTGCCAGTCTGACATAACAGTGATAATATCAAGTGACATCGCCTGCATTATGCGTGCGCTCTGTACATGACAGCAAGCCCGCATAAACCCAGATATCTCATCTGTAGTACCTCTGGCCTGTAGTACCTCTGGTAATATCTACCAACGGCAATAGCGCTAGGATAAAGCGCTATATCGTCTATTCTAAACTGTCTGTTTTATGAGTTGAAACCTAACCGTCTCAGCCCTTACTATTGTTTCAACAACACAATTTGTCTCAATAACACAATCTAAATAATCTAAAAACAAGGAGTGTCTCATGCCTGCATTACGTCAAGATATCGATCCAAACGGTCTATTAGAGTATTCGGTGGTCTATACTGACCGTGCCCTTAACCATATGTCAAAAGACTTTCAGCAAGTGATGAACGACTTATCGAGCGATCTAAAGTCCGTCTATAACGCTGATGCTGTCGCCATTGTCCCAGGTTCAGGTACTTATGGTATGGAAGCGGTAGCCAACCAGTTGGCCAAAGATCAAGACTGCTTAATCATTCGTAACGGTATGTTTAGTTATCGCTGGACGCAAATTTTAGAGAAAGGCAATCTTGCTAAATCCTCTACTGTATTAAACGCTCATCGCGAAGATAGCGATGCGCCAAAACCTTTTGCCCCAGTAGATATCGATGAAGCGGTCGCTAAAATAAAAGCGCATAAGCCTGCGGTCGTATTTGCCCCGCACGTTGAAACCTCAGCGGGTATGATTTTGCCTAATGATTATATTAAAGCTTTAGCGGAAGCTACTCATAGCGTTGGCGGCTTACTGGTCATTGACTGTATCGCCTCAGGTTGTGTATGGCTTGATATGAAAGCGCTTGGCATCGATGTGCTGATCAGCGCCCCGCAAAAAGGTTGGAGCAGCACCCCTTGTGCTGGTTTGGTGATGATGAGCGATGCGGCTGTGGAACGCGTAGAAAATACGGAATCTAATAGCTTTAGTCTGGACTTAAAGAAGTGGTTAGAGATTATGCGCGCGTATGAGAATGGCGGTCATGCTTATCATGCCACCATGCCAACCGATAGTCTACGCCAGTTCCGTGATGCGATTAATGAGGCCAAAGCAGTTGGCTTAAATGAGCTCTGTGATGCACAGTGGGAGCTGGGTAACCGTATTCGCGAAGTACTGCAAGCCAAAGGCATTGAGAGCGTCGCGGCTGAAGGCTTTAAAGCCCCAGGCGTCGTGGTATGCTACACCGACCGTGATGACATGCATAAAGGTAGTGCCTTTGCCGAAGCTGGCGTACAGATTGCCGCTGGCGTACCTTTGAAAGTGGGCGAGCCTGATAGCTTCAAAACCTTCCGTTTAGGTCTCTTCGGCTTAGATAAATTGACCGATATCGAGAGTGCGGTACAGCGTTTTGAAACCGCCCTTGAGCAAGTATTAGCAGAGCAACCTGCTTAATAGCTACTTTGACGCTTGCACTCTTTATATTGGAGAGTATAACCGTCAATAAATCGAACGTTTAAAAAAATACTGAGCCTATTAACGCAGTCGCTCAGTATTTTTTTAGCTATTTATTATATTTTAATATATAATATATTTTTATAAAATAAAAATCGGTTTTTGGATCTCTCATTATGGGTATACAAATAGATTGGCAAGTTTTTACTCCTATCTCATTGGTAGGCGGCCTTATGCTAGGCGTGGCAACGGTTATCTTGCTCTTAGGAATTGGCCGTATTGCCGGTATTAGCGGAATTACTTCAAGCCTGCTAAAGCCAAAGCGCGTCGAGATGTGGCAAGTACTATTTGTTGCAGGTTTAATCATCTCACCCTTACTTTATAGCGCGTTCAGACCCTTGCCTGATATAGAAATTAGCACCTCTTTACCGCTGCTGATTGTCGCAGGATTACTAGTCGGTTTTGGTACGCGATTAGGCTCAGGTTGTACGAGTGGTCACGGCATCTGCGGTAATGCGCGCCTGTCCCCACGTTCTATGGTAGCGACAGCGACTTTTATGCTATTTGGCATTATCACCGTGTTCGTTGGTCGGCAAGTATTGGGCTTGATTTAAATGGCTGTTATAGCTAGAGATTTTGATAAAAAGAAAATAAATAGTGAGAATGAACTATGCTAAAAAATATCATCGGCTTACTAACAGGACTGCTGTTTGGCTTGGGACTGCTGGTATCGGGAATGACCGATCCGGTTAAGGTGCAAGGGTTTTTAGACGTCTTTGGCGCGTGGGATATCTCTTTGGCTTTAGTGATGGGCGGCGGCCTTGCTGTCGCTATCGTTGGCGTGCAATTGGCTAGGCGGCAGCGCAAAAGCTGGGTAGGAGATGAGATTGAGATGCCGACTAAAACTAAGATTACAAGCAAACTAATCATCGGCGCGATGCTGTTTGGTATCGGATGGGGGCTCGTCGGTATTTGTCCCGGTCCAGGTGTCGTGCTGCTAGGCACAGGGCAATGGCAGGCTTATGTGTTTATCTCTGCGATGTTAGTCGGTATGTTGGCGTTTCAGTGGCTTGAGCCAAAATTAAACTGATATTTGAGCTTTGTAAAATACCAATCTGTTGACAGTAAAAAGCTCAGCCTAAAATAATTAGACTGAGCTTTATTATTTAGGATCAATAAGTATTTTGCAGAGCGCTATTTTGAGCTAGCCGTGACTTTTGGCGTCTCATGTGCAAGCGACTTGGCCGCTTGGCGTAGCTCAAACTTCTGTACTTTACCAGTACTGGTCTTCGGAATTTCGGCAAAGATAATATACTTGGGCACTTTAAAGCCTGCCAAATGCTGCTTGCAGTGCGCCATGACGGTGTCGCGCTGTAAGGTGCTGCCATCGTGAATCTCGATAAAGGCAACCGGTACTTCGCCCCATTTATCGTGAGGCGCGGCAACGATAGCGCAGCTTTGCACCGCAGGTAGCTTGTATAAGACGTTTTCGATCTCGATACTAGAGATGTTCTCGCCGCCTGAAATGATGATATCTTTGAGTCTATCCATGATTTTGATATAGCCATCAGGGTATTTAACGCCTAAATCGCCAGTGCGAAACCAGCCGTCTTGTAGCGCCGCGTCAGTGGCTTTACGACTCTTCAGATAGCCTTTCATTACTATATTGCCGCGCAGGGCCAGCTCGCCCATCTCTTCACCGTTGGCTTCGACAGGATCAGTCGTACCTTGTTTAAAGACGTCAAAGCCCGTCATTAAGTGCGAGACGACGCCCTGACGCGATTTCTTTTGCGCGCGTTCAGTGACGTCGAGATTTTGCCATTCGGATTGTTCCGCGCACACAGTTACGGGCCCATAGACTTCGGTCAAGCCATAAACATGCGTGATATCAAAATTCATAGCTTCCATTGCTGTCAGCATAGTTTCAGACGGCGGCGCACCTGCGACCCAACCTTTGACCTTATGGTTAATCGCGTCTTTGTAGTTTTGTTTGCCGCCCGC
The DNA here is from genome assembly GCF_051847575.1 of Psychrobacter sp. 1U2. Classification (NCBI taxonomy): domain Bacteria; kingdom Pseudomonadati; phylum Pseudomonadota; class Gammaproteobacteria; order Moraxellales; family Moraxellaceae; genus Psychrobacter; species Psychrobacter sp. 1U2. The sequence continues at coordinate 41,318 of NZ_JBPYDC010000005.1, read as the reverse complement.
TATCATATTGTGTACGACAGGCGCAGCGCAGTAATGAGAGACCCTGTGCTTAGCAATTAATTGTAAAATTAGATCAGCATCAATCTGCCGCAAGCAGACATTGACGCCAGCGCGCTCGGCGATAGTCCACGGAAAGCACCAGCCATTACAATGAAATAACGGCAACGTCCACAGATACATGGGATGCTTAGGCATATCCCAATCCAAGATATTAGACAGCGCATTGAGCGTTGCGCCGCGATGATGATAGACCACGCCTTTAGGGGTTCCCGTCGTGCCAGAAGTATAATTGAGCGTGATAGCTTCCCATTCATCCTCAGGTCTCTCCCAATTATCAAAATTATCTGAGCTGGCGATAAGCTCTTCATAACTCATCTGTCCGAAGCGTTCTACTTCGACAGCCTTATCTGTCGCATGAATAACAATCAGATTAGGAAAAGTCTCATCGATAATCTCCGCCAAATCCGCAAACTCGCTATCCATAATCAGCACTTTGGCTTCCGAATGCTGCACGCAAAAGGTTAAGGCATTGATATCGAGTCTGGTATTCAACGTACAAAGCACGCCGCCTGACATTGGCACGCCAAAAGCCGCCTCAACCATGGCAGGGGTGTTGGGCATCATGACCGCTACCGTATCATTCTTATCGATACCGAGTTTGCGCAGGCCATCTGATAACTGACGACAGCGATCAAAAGTTTCACGCCAAGTCTGAACGAGATTATTATGCTGAAGATCATCGTAGATAATGGCGGTTTTGTCAGGATACACTTGCGCGGTACGAATAATAAAGTCGATAGGGGTAAGCGGCTGATAGTTAGCAGGATTTTTAGCGAGACCAGTATGGAAATCAGTCATGTGATAGTCCTTTATCTTATTGCGGGTTTAGCTATCGTTTAAATAAACTTTTGGTGATGGTGTTTCTTTGCCAATTAAGCAAATGTCTCAATGAAAGATTCATTTATTATAGCTAAAGACAGTGCAAAAGTCGGCTAGATTTGTAAGGATTGCTTGTCTCAAGACTCGCTATAGGATTGATAAATAGCTTGTGTTCACTCATCAGTCGTTTGTCTGCATAGCTGACAGCAAAGCGGGTGTGTTACGATAGCAGCCATATAAAGTTTAGCTATTTTGCACTATTAACTCCTCATCAACCTGTACCTACAAGGATCGTCACATGAGCGCCAGCAGCACTGATAACCGCGAAGCCAGCAGTAATAACACCATTAATACCGCCAATAGCAATGAACACTATCCGCATCTTTTTGAGCCGCTAGATTTAGGTTTTACTTCTCTAAAAAACCGCTTAGTGATGGGCTCTATGCATACCGGTTTAGAAGATCGCTTCTACAATTATGGCAAGCTTGCCGCCTACTTTGAAGAGCGTGCCAAAGGCGGCGTGGCGATGATGATCACCGGTGGTATCTCGCCCAATCGTGAAGGCTGGCTGCTCCCTGCTGGCGGTACCATGAACACCAAAATGGACGTCATCAACCATCAGCGCGTCACCCGTGCGGTACACAAACACGATAGCAAAATCGTCATGCAAATCTTGCACAGCGGTCGTTATGGCTATCATCCGTTTATTGTCTCCTCAAGCCCCATCAAATCGCCTATTACGCCATTTAAACCCCGCAAAATGAGCGTAAAAAATATCGAACAAACGGTCGAAGACTATGCACGCTCGGCCAAATTAGCCAAGCAAGCCGGCTATGATGGTGTGGAGATCATGGGCTCTGAGGGCTACTTACTCAATCAGTTTTTATCAAGCCATGTCAATCAGCGCAGCGATCAATACGGCGGCGATATTAATGGTCGTATGAAGCTGGCAGTCGATGTGGTCAAAGCAGTACGCGAAGCAGTAGGCGAAGATTTCATTATCGTATTTCGTTTATCGGTCATCGACTTGGTCAAAGATGGCAACGTCATGGACGAAGTCATCACTGTTGCCAAAGCGCTAGAAGAAGCAGGCGTGACGATCATGAATACCGGTATCGGCTGGCATGAAGCGCGCGTACCGACGATTGTCACCAGCGTACCCCGTGCCGCCTTTGTCGATTTTACCGCTGAGATTAAAAAACACATTAGCATCCCAATGATGGCCGCCAACCGTATCAATATGCCGGATACCGCCGAAGACATCGTCGCCAGCGGACAAGCTGATTTGATCCAAATGGCGCGTCCATTTCTTGCCGATGCGCACTGGGTGAATAAGGCAGAAAAAGGTCAAGCTGATCGCATTAATACTTGCATCGCCTGTAACCAAGCCTGTCTCGATCATACTTTTGAAAATAAACGCTCGACGTGCCTTGTTAATCCGCAAGCTTGTTACGAGACGGAATTGGTCTATAAAAAGACTAAGAATCCACAAAAAGTCGCGGTCGTCGGTGGCGGTGTTGCCGGAATGTCAGCGGCGCATGTAGCAGCGCTACGTGGTCATGAGGTTACGCTATTTGAAGCCAAAGATATCTTAGGCGGTCAGTTTAACTACGCCAAAGTTATCCCGGGCAAAGAAGAGTTCTTTGAGACCATTCGCTACTATATCAATGAGCTTGAGCACTTAGGCGTTGAGATTAAACTCAATACTGAAGTTGATAAAGCGATGCTAAATGATGGTAAGTTCCAGCATGTGATTGTCGCGACAGGCGTCGTACCCAGAAGCCTTGAGGGTAAGCTAGAAGGCGCGGACTTACCACAAGTGATTAGCTATGCTGAATTACTCTCTGGTGAAAAATCAGTCGGCGATACGGTGGCGGTCATTGGCGCTGGCGGTATTGGCTTCGATGTCAGCGAATACTTAACCGCGCGTCACGGTCAGCCGCTGCATGAACTCGGCCCTGAAACCTTAAAAGACCCAAGCTATCGCCCTGAGCCACAGTCTATTGAAGAGTGGCGTGAAGAGTGGGGCGTGACTGACGATACCAACTATCAAAGCGATGGCGGCCTAATCAAACCCGAAGGCATTACGCCAATTCGTCAAGTCTATCTCATGCAGCGCACCAAAGGCCGCTTGGGTGCAGGACTCAATAAAACCACGGGCTGGGTACACCGCGCGCACGTCAAATCACACGGCGTCATCCAAGTGGCAGGCGTACAGTACGAAAAAATCACTAACGAGGGCATTTGGGTGACTAATCCGCAAGGCCAAAGCCAGCTATTACGTGTCGATAGCGTGGTGGTCTGCGCGGGTCAAGAGTCGGTAGTTGAGCTGATGCCAAACGTTGGTGATGCACCAGACGCGCAGTATCATTTGATTGGTGGTGCGAAGCTGGCTGCGGAATTGGATGCCAAACGCGCTATCCGTGATGGGGCAGAGGTTGCGGTGCAGATTTAGGGTTTTAATAGTTTAAATTAAATGACGAGGCGGCGAGATTGATTATCTCGCCGTTTTTTTTGTTTTAAGCCCAGCCTACAATTTACGTCAACTCAAAAACCCTCTCCCAAAACACCCTGACCATGCTACATTAAGACCTACCAGCGATGCTCAATCGCACCCGTAACGGAGGCCATAAAAAAGGATTTTGCAATGGTATTTACACGCTTCGTAAAACATATCAGTTTCGACAGACCTGCGCGGCTTAGATGTTGCCTCGCGCCGATCACAAAGCCTCACGCGATCGTCAGCCCGCTAGATCAATACCTTTAGGGAGTTTAAACATGATCCTCAAACTTGACGTCAAACTTCATTATCGACTCCCTGAGACGATAGATCTTTTGCTTCAGATCGAAGCCGCCGATCTTGTTGATCAACAGGTGCGTTCGACCGAGATTTGGACTTCAGACGTTGCGCATTTTTCACGGGTCGTCGCCGATGATGGCATAGGTGAGCGGATTTGGATTCGCGCCGAAGGGGATTTTAGCTGCACTTACATTGCAGAAATTGCCGTTGACCGTCCTGCCTTGAACATATCGGCGCTGCCCCAAGTGCCACTCCATCTTTTGCCCGCAGAGACTATCAAGCATTTGATGCCATCTCGCTATTGCCCGTCAGACCAGTTCCAAGCCTTCGTGGACGCCGAGTTTGGCGATCTCACTGGCGGCGCACGAATTGCCGCGATGCGCGATTGGATCGAATCAAAGTTTAGCTATGTACCTGGATCGAGCCACGCCCAAACCACTGCGCTCGATAGCTTTGTTCAACGTCAAGGCGTATGCCGCGACTTTGCGCATGTTCTTGTGACACTAGCGCGCGCATCTTCGATACCGGCTAGGTTCGCGAGTGTTTATGCGCCTGATGTGACGCCGCAAGACTTTCATGCCGTGGCCGAAGTCTATCTCGGGGGGAGCTGGCATCTGATTGATCCGACTGGTATGGCAGATGCCGACACGATGGTGCGCATTGGGGTTGGATCCGACGCGTCCAGTGTCGCGTTCTTAACTGCATTTGGGTCCATGGAATTGGTCAATCAATCGGTATCTGTGACCAGACAAGCTTAGGTTGACCCTAAGCATGTATAGGCTGTGTTTTTAACCCAATATTTTGATTTTACCAAGTTTACAAGCTGAGTTAAAAGCCTAGCCTACAACCTAAACTCATCACTCAAAAAACCGCCGCCCAAAACGCCTTATCCATGCTAAATTAACCTTATCACCGATAGTCGTATCTATCACCCACGCCATAAAAAAGGATTTTATAATGGTAGTGTTAAAAACCCTGTTTAAATGGATTGTTTTGCCTATTATAGCGCTACTGATTATTATCAGTTTAGGCTTAGTCGTGACCGGCAATGCTTATATTTTTCGCGGACTACAGCTGACGTATCTTAAAGGCGAAGCCACTGCCAATATAGACGATTATATTGATTTTGATAATCGGACTATCCATGCCAAAGACCCTATCTTATGGGACAAAGATCCTAACTTCGGACAAGTCACACTCACGCCTACTTTACAAAATGCTTTAGACACTGATGAGACTGTCGCTTTTGCGATTATCAAAGACGGTAAACTGGTGTACGAGAACTATTGGCAAGACTACGATACTAATTCTCATACCAACAGCTTTTCGATGGCAAAAACGGTCACCACTATGCTCTATCTTAAAGCCGTAGAAGACGGATATATCGATAGCGTGAATGAGCCAATTACTACTTGGCTGCCAGAGTATGCGGATAATGAGTATGCACAAAATTGTACCTTAGCAGACTTATCAGCGATGACCTCAGGTTATGACTGGACCGAAGATTACTACTTTCCGATTAATCCAACAGCAGAATCCTACTACGGTCATGATTTGGTCAAGCAAATGGTCAATCGTGATTTTGTTGAGCCCTGCGGCGGCGCGTTTGAATATTCCTCTGGCGATACGCAGATGCTAGGTATTGCTTTAGCGCGAGCTTTAGAGCCACATGGTTATACGATATCTAGCTATTTAGAAGAAAAGTTTTGGCAGCCGTTAGGGATGAAAGGCGACGCCTACTGGTCGCTTGATGGGGCTGCGAATATAGAAAAAGTCTATTGCTGTCTTAATGCCAGTGCGCTTGATTTTGCTAAGTTTGGACAGCTGCTATTGAATGGTGGTGAGTGGCAAGGCGAGCAACTACTGAGTAAAGAGCATGTTGATCTTATGATTACACCCAATAGCGAAGCTTTTGCAGCAGGACAAGCGCCAATATACGGACATTCAGTGTGGACGGATATGGATAGCCCAATCCCTTATTATGCGATGCTCGGACATTTAGGTCAGCGCGTGCTCGTTCTACCAGAAGAGAACGCGATTATCGTTAGACTCGGTAAGCAAAAAGGTCTGCCTACACCAGTAAACGGCTTTCATTTAGAGCCTGATTTGGGTCAGTATGTGACTGAGGTAAAGACTGTTTTGGACAGTTTAGAATAAAACAGTAGCGGTTGTAAGCCTTTATTCTACTTACAACCGCAACACCTTTAACCTTCCATCTCACCAAGCAACCACGCAGACACATCATCAACTTGCGCTGCCAACTCAGGGTTTGCTTTGCTTAATTCAGCAAGCTTAGCTTTTATTTCACTACGGTTGTATTTGATCCCTGTCAAAGTCGCTTTTAAAAAATCAATCAATTCAACATTGAGCGCATCAGAGAAAATTACGACCTCTGAAATCACTGCTTGCTTCACATCAAGATGCAAATCAATGATGCCCCAATCAAAGCGCGTCTCAACATGATGAGTAAATTCAGGGGTTTTACCAAAGCGCCAATCCCAATCTGCCATCTGTTGATAGTATTTATTCAGCGTAGGCTGCTTGGCGAGACTGGCTTCATCCAATTCTTCTACTGGCGCGGTGTCGCCATGATACTCACAAAACGCCTCGATAATCGCATCCGATAAGGTCTCGTGATTTATATTCTCGTTAAACTCAATCAAGTTTGCCACGCGCGCACGAACCGATTTAATGCCTTTGGCTTTGAGTTTAAGCGGATGCGGATTGAGATAATCGCCCAGCTTTTGCATGTTGGCATTCACTAGTAAAGTCCCATGATGAAAGCTACGATCAGCCGCATGCTTAAAAGCGCTACCTGAGATTTTCTTATCACCGACTTGCATGTCATTACGACCTGACAGCTCAGCGTGTATGCCTAGTTTCTTTAGCGCATTGATTATGATGGTAAAGTTCGCTTCTTGGTCGTAATCGTCCTTGGGCGATAAAAAAGTAAAGTTGGTATTGCCCAAATCATGAAACACCGCGCCACCGCCACTCTGTCGCCGCGCCAAAAACACATCGTCCGCTTCCATCTTATCGATTTTGCATTCTACCCATGGGTTTTGCGAGCGCCCAATGACCACGGTCTCGCTATTGCGCCATAAGAATAGGGTGTGCGAGTCGGGATTGAGCGTATTAAATATCCAATCCTCGGTCGCAAGGTTAAACCAAGGGTTGGTCACGGCAGATTTTAAGATGCGCAGTTTCATTATTTGTCCTTTTTATTATGGAAATTACAAATAGTAGATATGGTTATTGTTGCTGATGTGGGGGTTTTATTCAATAGGGTTTGGTGGGTGGTTAATATTTAGGTTGATAATAAAACTGCTTTCTAAAATTTTGATGAGACTCTTTACTTTTTATTTGTGATGAAGTAAGCTTATTTACAGCTTTTCAAGCTAAGGTTGGTATCAACCCTGTGGCAAGGTTTTCATACTAGACTTTGACAAATTGATATAAAGTATAATTATTTTTATTTTATATACTGCTCTAAAAAATTAATCCTTTATTATCCGTAGTATGGCTTGTTTATGACAGGCGGAATATTTTTGTCTACAAAAATATATACTGTTAAAAGGGTTAATTATGAAACAGCCAACTGCATACCTACCTCTAGAAAAATTCCATATCCTTCCTATCAATGGTCTATCTCCTGATGAGATAAAAGCATCAGTTAGTGATGTTTCTCGTGATAGAGAAAAAATCAAACACTTAACTCTTCTTAGTGCTTGTACAAAGGCATTAGGCGTTAAAGAAGGCTTTGCTGGCTATAAATCTGAGTACGCCAGTAAGTTAAAACCGTTTATGGAAAAACATCAGCTGATTACTCATGCTGATTTAGTTTCTCCGAGACACGATGGTTACTACTCAAGTATATTTCGTTTAAACTATCAAGACATCTCTGAGCGCTTGTTCTTTAGTCAAAAGCCCATACCTAAAAAGCTATTTACTGGCTATAACTTTCATTATGAAAACCATTTTGATGATGGTGTGATGCTATATGGTGAAATATTTCGATTAAATGGTATAGAACTTGATTTAAGTGAAAAAGTTAAGTTAGCCAATAAACATCCTTTAAAAGAGATTCCTACGCCATCATACAAGTTTTGTAATAAGCGCTCTTTAATCGATATGATTATCGGTTCTGAAAACTCTATTTTGATTTACTCAGGTTTTAATGTTATCGGTGATCAACTTATCTACCCAAGACAGACAGACACTCCAGAGCTTTGTCTTTACAATCGCACGCTAGAAGATATCGGTACAGAAAATGAGTTCTTCAATTTATTTGTAAAGCGTATCGATGAAATAGGGCAAGGATGGGTGGATATCATTCCTTACAATGAAAGTTTAATTTTCTTAAGGGGCGAGAAAGGGGAGTATAGTTTTGTTTTTCGTAATCAGCGTGATAAAGAGTTCACCCATGATTCAGAATTTGAACCTTACTTAAAACGTTCTGAAGTTCCAAGGTTTAATGACGACTATCATTTTAATCGCTGGTATTATTTCGAACATAAAGGGTTTAAACATAAATTATTACACGAAGCCGAAGCAGAATTTTATGCTAAAGGCGGAAACGTCAGAACTTACCCTGGTTTAGATAATGTACTAAAAAACTATATTTATGATGAGTACAAAAAGACTTTAAAGCCTTTAGCTTCCAAAAAAGCACTTAAAGGTTTTCAGAGGTTTGAGCTCTCTGAAGATAAAGTTTTAATGGTATCAGACTTGATTTCTATCGAAGACTTCAAAGAGTTCATGTATGCAAACGCTGAATATTTAGGACGCCGCATAGGGCTTGATAATTTAAATACTGTGAATAATGAAATCGATGAAAGCCTGCCCGTTGCGTTAACGGGCTATGATATGCTCAAATATATTGACTGGTTTAATTCAAAACATGGCATTGAAACAAGATTATTGAGCTTAGAAGAGTACAATGCTATCACACCTTTTGTTCCTCTTTATGAAAACTATGAGTTAATTAGAGAGTTTTATTCTTTAGATGCAGCTAGTTACTGTGTATTCACTAATAAAGAGGGTAATGCAACTCGAAAGCCGGCATATATGGAAGAAGATGAGTTCCAATCTTTAACAATGCAATTCTATAACCCTAAGTTCAAACTTAAGAATCAGTTAAGATTTATGGACTCTCACTTTTTCGCAGAATGGTTAAGAGACTTCAGTTGTATACGCTCTAAATCCTTGACCTCTGTAGGTTCTGACGATATTTTTAGAGTAAAACCGCCGTTATCAAGTACAGGCAGATGGAAATACATAAAAATTGGCTTTCGCCTATGCTATGAGCTAGAAGCATAGGGGGGTTAATATGAGATTTAGCAATAACTCGAAAATTAACGCCATGGTTCACGATAAGCTCAAGTTAGGTTGGAATTATCGTAAAGGTAAAAAACATCGTATCTTGATAGCAACTAATAATCGTAGAGTAGCCACCCCTTCGTCTCCTAGCTGTAGAAATTCATTTGATGCTTTTTTACGAGATCTTAGGAGAGTAGAAGCTTTATAGCTCTACACTGTAAGCAATATTTTTATATCAAATAATGGGTTTAGTTACCAAAGCGTAGCTCAATCCATTTTTTGGGCTTTCACTGTTATAAACATCAACACCCTACCCAAAATCTTCCCTTAAAATAGCCGCCATATTACGCTCGGCAAGTCCGGTGATAAACACATATGGATTGACGCCAGCGCTACCGGGGATTAACGCGCCATCTTGTACGTAGATATTTTCGTGGCCTTTGACGCGACCAACGCTATCAGTCGCCAAGCCCAATACGCAGCCGCCAAGCGGATGATAGCAGAAGTCATCGCCAAAGCCTTTGGTAAATAGTAAGCTTGATGTCGAGCCGCCATTTACTTTAGCGAGTTTTTCGATCAGCTCTTTAGCAGCATTTACCGAGTACTCGTTTTGCTCGCGTTTCCAGTTGAGTTTGACCGTTTGCGTGGTTTTATCATAGTAATAATTGCCGCGCTCAGGATTATCCGTGATGGCAAGATAGAGCGTCGTCCACGTCTCAAGCCCTAGTGGCAATGGCGCGAGTTCGGCAAAGATTTTGTACTTGGAGCCGTCCCTATCACCGTCCCACATATTAATGCCTTTGACCGGAATGGTGGATTGCGTGGCGCCCGCCGCGTGGACAAAATTACGCCCCGTCATAATATTACCGTTGGGTCCCCAGTATTGGCCGATATGTTTGTTTAGATGATTCAGCTTGCCTTCCGCTTGGCTTTTGAGCAGTAGCTCTGAGGTGCCGGTACTACCAGCATTTAAAAATAGCTTATCGCAAGTGTAATGTTCAATTTTATCGATGCTGCCTGTAGTGTTTAACACATGAACTTCTAAACGCAGTTGGTCATTATCGAGCGCTTCAATACTATTAACTTTGCGTAAGGTTTTGAGAGAGACATTACCCGTAGCTTCCGCGTCTTTTAGATAAGTGAGATCGAGTGAAAATTTGCCCGCATTGTTGCCATAAATGACTTCGCCGCCGAGGCCAGATTTATAAACTTCGCCGCGTGCCTCACGTTGCATATAATCAAAATCGTAGCTATTACCGAAGAACTCTGTTTTCAGCCCCGCTTTTGCGGCTTGACGTTCAGCAGCGCGGGTGAATTCGTAATGCTCAGACTCATTGAAAAATGACTCAGGGATTTGGCTGACTTTTAGCTCTTTCATCGCCCGCGGAAAATAAGTGTCGTACATCTCGTCACTATCAATCCACGGGAATACCGCTTCAAAATGCGAGCGTCTTGGCTGAATGGCAATCGCGCCATTGACGATAGAGCCGCCGCCATAAGCGCGTCCGGCGAATACTTTCATCTCGTCATACTCGATCAAATCTAACACGCCGGGATACTTTCTAATCGGAATGGGAATCGGGATAGGGGCGTTTGGCATATTGCTAAACCAGCTTGAGCGTTTATCTGCAGTAATCATTTTGCAAAAGGTATCATTCTCAGGTGTTCTATCCCAGCGCATACCCATCTCGAGAATGAGCACCTTGTGGCCTTGTTCGCTCAAGCGTAGTGCTGAGACTGCGCCGCCATAACCGCTACCGACGATGATATTAGGAAAGTGCCCGGCGTTGGTGATGGTGCTGGGTAGCTTCGCTTGCTTGGTCAGCGTTTGGCAGCCACTCATGGCAGCAGTGACGCTGACAGTTGCGACCCCTAAACCCATAGACTTGATAAATTTACGTCTTTGCATGCGCGCCCTTAAAGTGATGAATAAAAAATCATAACAAATTTTAATAGGCAGAAGTCTAGCAAAAAAAAGTGTCTTTATTGTTGCAGTGCAAGTTTATTTCAGACTGTTTCGAGCTCGTTATTTTAGGCTTAATATTTGAGAGACTCTAAAAGCAAAGCATCAATGAGTCTTATTTTTCGTCTGCTAGTCGCCGAATCTTCTTACCAATATCAGGCAGCAATTCATTAATCTCATGCTGATTAAACACCTTGGCGCCGCGTGACACTGTCGCGATGCCGACTCCAAGTTGCGCGCTAATCTCTCTTTGGGTCACTTCTTGCTGCAATAGCGCAAAGATAGTTAAGCGATTGGCAAGCTCTGCTTGTTCTTTTTGGGTCATTAGCGCATCTAATAGCGCTGCTAAGTGGGCTTTGTCGTCAGCCTTGACGAACAGCTGTAATAGATATTCATAAGCACTGTCAAAATGACTTTCTCTATGGGCCATCTTATTCTCCTTTTGCCTTAATAAAATAAAGGCGAAATACGTTTATCTTTCTATGAGTTAGCACTGTTTTATTGCCAGCTTTAGTAATGCTTGACCTGCAATAAAACTTAGCCTAAAATTTGTTTCAATGTACTAGAACATAATAACAAAAGTTTTATTATAATTTAGATACTTTTTAGATACTTTTTAGATACTTTTTAGATACTTTTTAGATACTTGCAAATATTCAATCAAATTTTGAATAGACGACAATGGATTCAACAATAGGAATGAGTCATGACAGCAATATTGAATGATAGCAGCAGCAATACTTACGGGTTACACGAGTCTATTTTGCCGAGCCTTGATGGTCTATACGGCGAGTTTGGTGGCAAAATAGAACATCCTGAGTTGGCGATCGCTATGGAGGAGATCGAAAAGGGTTTCCGCGAAATAATCAAAGATGAAGACTTTGTTAATGAGATGAGCCGCTTGCGTCAAACTTATATCGGTAGGCCCAGTCCGATATTTCATGCCAGACGCTTAAGCGAACATTGCGGCGGCGCGCAGATTTATTTTAAACGTGAAGACCTTAATCACACCGGCGCGCACAAGATTAACCACTGTATAGGCGAAGTATTATTAGCCAAAAAATTAGGTAAAACCAAAGTCATCGCTGAGACAGGTGCGGGTCAACATGGGGTCGCTTTAGCCACGGCAGCGGCGCTTATGGGACTTGAGTGTGAGATCCACATGGGCGTAGTCGATATCGAAAAAGAACATCCCAATGTTAGCCGGATGAAAATTTTGGGTGCTAATATTGTGCCAGTAAGGCGCGGAGCAGGGACATTAAAAGAAGCGGTCGATAGCGCTTTTGAGACTTACCTTAGTGAATTAGATACGAGTATGTTTGCCATTGGTTCAGCGCTCGGTCCTGCGCCTTATCCTGAGATGGTCAGTTATTTCCAATCAGTCGTGGGACGCGAGGCGAGGGCGCAGTTCTTGGAAACGACCGGCAAACTGCCTAATAAAGTCGTCGCTTGTGTCGGCGGTGGCTCCAACGCTATCGGTATCTTTAGCGGGTTTTTAGGCGATAAGGAAGTTGAGAAAGTAGGCGTAGAGCCGGCGGGCGAAGGATTAGAGACGCCCAATCATGCAGCTACGATGACGCTTGGCACAAAGGGTGCGATTCACGGTTTTAAGTGTTATGTCTTGCTTGATAAAGATGGCGAGCCGGCACCTGTGCATTCGATTGCCTCCGGTCTTGATTATCCAGGTGTAGGGCCGCAGCACTCACTTTTGCGCGATATGGGCTTAGCGACTTATGAATCAGCGACAGACGCGGAATGTCTAGACGCATTTATGGCGTTATCACGACTTGAGGGTATTATCCCTGCCTTAGAAACTGCGCATGCGATTGCTTACGCTATGCGCGTTGCCAAAGACATGTCAAGCGACGAGAGTATTTTGGTCAATCTATCAGGGCGCGGTGATAAGGATATTGACTTTATTTTGGATAAGGTGAATTTGTAGATTCATTGTGCAATAAATCTCGTCAACTAACCGTTATTGTTAATGAAGACCTTCTACTATAATCAGCTGAACCGGAAAGGTAATGATGTCAAAAGCTTTGGCGAATGGCATCAGTGCTTTTAGTCTTTTTTCTTCTGCAATAGCTTTATCTGGATGATAATGATAGAACTTGAGGGTCGTCGGTGGGCTCAAGCGATAGTGTAAAGCGTCTATATTTTGTACCGCAGGCGCGACGGTAACTGGCAAACGCCACAAGTTTTTTGTGCAGCGGGTCATGCCTCCGGCAAAGCCATCGTGACAAGTGAAATCAAACCCTTCAAGCTTCACTGTTTTACCTGCAGCTAGCAGATGCGTTGGCTTTTCAAACCATAATATAGTGGCGATACAGCCTTGCACTGAGGGGCAGCCCTCTTCTCCTACTCGTATTCTAAAATAGGGTGCATCAAATGCTGGCATCGGTTTGAAAGAAAAATAAGCTAAATCGACGTAGTTTAATATATCCGTCAACTCACTATCTCTATTGGTGCTCTGTACCAAATAGCTGCGTTTTTCTCCAGCAAATACTAGCGCATTATCGACGCCTTCGATAGGTGCGCTGGGCTTGCCAACAGCAATTAAAGTATCAGTCAACGTCTCATCGGCCACCCATTTAGCATCCTCCTGCTTCATCAATTGATAATCGAGCTTTTCTGTGGCAATGCAGCCGCTTAAACTTAAGGCTAAAACGCTAGCTAAAAGTATTTTTAAGCTGGAAGTTGAAATCATTTTTTCCTACTGGGTAAGATGACTGATAATAAAAAAGGTTAAGTCTTTGAAAGTGAGTACTACAAAAAATGCTGCTACCTTCTAAATATAAAACTTATAAGGGTGATGAAATTGACACTGGTATGTTGACAATAGTTAACTTTCCCTATTTAATCAAGAAATGAATTTTAATCTCTATACTTTAGTTTGTTATTATTTTTAGAGAGTTAGTCATCTAACTGACAAAAGGATATTGTCATGACCGGTAAGTTATCTGCAAAATCAAGTTTTTCTACCACAACCTCGCACTATCTATTGGCAACAGCTACGCTTACCGTTCTTAGCATAGCTATCAGCTCCGCCCATGCTGCAGGTATAGAATATAGTAAACAATCGGTCGCGCCGTTTTTTGAGCCGGGCAACTATGCCGAGCTGTCTTACGCTTATGTCGATCCAAAAATCGAGGGAACCGATGCTGCTGGCAACGATATCGATGACATGATGGATGATTTTGATTTACCAGGTGCCGCTATCAAAATAGCACCTACGCCTAATACAGCTCTAGCGGTAATTTATGAAAAACCTTTCGGTGTTGATACCGAATATCAAGAGGGTAGTATTTTTAGTAACCGCTTAGGCACGACCGAAGCGCGAGTCGAAACCACAGGCATCACTTTATTAGGTGGTGGTAAGATCATCGATAACGTTTGGTTATATGGCGGGCTTGAATATCAAAAACTTAAAGGTAAGGTAACAGGGGCTCAGCCAGTTGGCTTAACCACAGCTATCTCACAAGTGGGCGAGGTTTTGGGCGTATCGGTGACAGACTACTATAATTTGGTCGATAAGCAAAACGCCGGCACTATCAGCCCAAGCGAAGCTGCTACTTTAGAGACGGTAAACGGACTAGCAAACCCTGTGGCCGAATCGCCTACTTACTATACTTTAGATTTTGAAGACAAAAGTACGCTGGTGCCAGTCATTGGTATGGCATTTGAAAAACCAGAAATCGCGCTACGAGCGGCGTTGACCTATCGAGCACCCGCAAAATATAAAGTATCAGGGGTAGAGAATTTGCAAGTCGTTTTACCGACTTTCGCCGGTGGTGATGGTGTCACACCGATGCCAGCTGCTGAAGGGTTGCCTTTATCAGGCAAAACGGAAGTCAAAATGCCGCAGTCGGTTAATTTGGATTTTCAGACCGGTCTTAGCGAGGAGTATCAGTTACTAGGAATGATCAATGCGCGCTGGGTCGATTGGAGTGAGTTCAATGTTGCACCGCCATTGGCCGCTGAGTCAACGCAAGAGCCTTTAGCTGCCTATAAAAAAGACGGTTATGCCGTAGAAGTGGCGTTAGGTAAGCAGTTCAATCCAAAGCTGTCGGGCGAAGTTCGTCTTGGTTATGATCATGGTACGGGTGCGCCTTTGAGCTTATTGGGACCTTATGACTCTATAAAAAGTTTAGGTCTAGGTGCTGAATACCAGCTGACATCGCAGCTGAGTGTCGCGGCTGGCGCTCAGTATTTATGGTTTGAAGGCGGTCCTGTCGATACGGTAGTAGACGGTCGCATAGCTGATATAGATGATGGTACGGGTTATGCTTTAGGCGCAAAACTGGGCTACCGCTTTTAGGTCTTAACGCTGTAGAGTATTTATAGGGGGTATTGAATACTCACAAGTAATGAGCGCTGCTAGTTTAGCAAAGCTATGGACTAGACAAACCGCAAGTCGAAGATAAGGTGAAGATCTTAGCTAGACTTGCACCACACCTTAAGTAGCGCTGAAAAATAATTGTAGCATTAGCGCCAACAAGATCGAATGGTCAACACCGCTTAATAATCATTATCTACACAAATGATGCCACTTAAGCAGTCGCGATTATTATTATTTTCCCATGGAGAAGGCAGGGATAAGGCTCTATCAAGTTGATAGCGAGGCGTGGCCCAGTCAGGTATCTCATAACCCTCCTCATCAACTTCAGGAATCGGGTAGGCTTGATCTCGCTCAGCAGCAGACATTGCCATAAAATCAAGTAAAGTACGTGCGTCTTGCGCTAAAAGGCTGTTAGAGCGTTTGGCGAGGTTGTTTATCGCTTGCTCATACTCTGGACTCATAAATTCGCTGATATCGTCATTGGTCCACTGACTATTATCTGACCCCAAAAAAAGCACATAACGGTACAGGGTAAATAAATTTATAGCGTCTTGAATAAAATAACTATCCGGATACTGCTGAATATAATTTTCCCAAAAAGCCGCGCGTTCGAGTAATTGCTCATAAGAGATGGCAACCGCTGCATCATTCCAAAAGATATCTTGGTTATCGGTCGCCATGCGCTCAATAAACTTAGCTTGATCTCTAGGTAAATACGGCGCAAATAGATCTGCCATCGCTTTTAAGTCATGATGAAAGACAAAAATACCTTCGCCTAGGTATAGGATGCTGACGTCAGCCTTGCTCTCGACTAAACTAATAAGGTAACGAGTACGCGGCGTGACTTGTTTCAACTGCGCAACGCTCGCTTTTTTACCTTCATTTAAAGTCTCGACGATAGCATAAAACGCTTGATCATCATAATAAGTATCAGACTGCAAAAAGCGTCCATACATCGCTTGGTAAGTGCCTAGCCATTGTAGGATTTGGGCATGGTTAGTCGTTGGCAAGCAAGCACTGACCTGCCGCTGCACCGCATGAACGTCTTTGATGCTACTGCTATTATTGACGGCCTTTATCGTATCGCTGAGCTTACTACAAATCAGCTGCTCTCGAAACTTGCCTTCAGAGAGTTCGACTATAGAGGTGGCCAGCTCTTTTGGTGTTTTTGCTTCTAGTAGTGTTGGCGGCTGTGAGCTCTCGTTGACTTGTACCGACGCTGACGTGTCTGTTTGTTCAGATTGTGCTGGTGGCGGCTGACAAGCACAGAGCAGTAGTAGGCTAGCCATCATTAGCACAGAGGTTAAGGGGTTTTGCATAAATCACTACTCACAAAGACACATTAAGCTGAACAGGCCCTAGTATAGTCAATCCAAGGCAGAAAAAACACAGTGGCACTGGCTAGTAGTCGTAGCTGTTTTATTTAGGGTTAGCCTTATGCTCATAAGCTTTGTACTAATAAGCCTTGTTGAATGATACCTTTTATAAGCAAAAAATAAGTTCGATCGGCTGTTTTCGTTTGTAACGATAGATTGAATAATCAAACCGATCCCCTATAAAGAAAACGATTTAGCTTACTTTTTAATCGGTCTGTTTTCTAAATTTCAAATCATAATCGATAACAACAAACAAGGCTTTTTATGGCACATGATAATTTATTCGAACCTATCGAAATGGGAGTACAAACTCTCAAGAATCGCATCATTATGGCACCACTTACGCGCTTGCGTGCGGTAGAGCCAGGTGATGTACCAACCGCATTAGCTAGCGAATACTATGCGCAGCGCGGCGCTAGCGCGGGACTGGTTATCACTGAAGCTACCCAAGTATCCTTTCAAGCTAAAGGCTATGCCGGTGCTCCAGGTATTCATACTGAGGATCAAGCCGTCGCATGGAAAACTATCGTCGATAATGTCCATGCTAAAGGCGGCAAAATCGTCGCCCAGCTTTGGCATACTGGTCTTGTCGCCCATGATAGCGTGCAGCCTGATGGCAAAGCGCCTATCTCAGCTTCCGATGTCGAAGTGGGCGCTCGTACCTCACTACGTGATAGCGATAACCAAGCCATACGCGTGGAAACCACGCCGCCGCGTCCGGCTACTCTTGATGAAATTAAGCAAGTCGTCAAAGATTTCGCTCATGCGACAACCCTTGCTCGCGAAGCCGGATTTGATGGGGTAGAAGTGCATGGCGCACATGGCTATCTATTGCATCAGTTTTGGGTCGAACAAACCAATAAGCGCGATGATGAATACGGTGGTAGTAAAGAGAACCGTGCGCGTCTAACGCTTGAGGTGGTTGATGCTTGTGTTGCGGCTTGGGATAGCGATCACGTTGGTATTCGCATCTCTCCACAAGGCACGTTTAATGGGGTAGAAGCGGGCTATGATGAAGAAGATAATATCTGGCTCATTGAGCAAATCAATACCCGTAATCTGATGTATTTGCATCTCTCTGAGCCTGATTGGGCCGGTGGTACGCCTTATAACGATGGTTTCCGTCAGCGTATCCGTGATGCTTTTGATAATATGATTATCGCCGCGGGAGGTTATACAGCAGAAAAAGCGGAGAAAAATATCCGCGAAGGATATATCGACGCGGTGGCCTTTGGTCGTGACTTTATTGCCAACCCTGATTTGCCTGAGCGTATTCGCCAAGATGCGCCATTGAATGAGCAGCATCCACAGACCTTTTATGGCGGCGGCGCTGAGGGCTACACGGATTATCCTTACTTAGAACAAAAGCAGGCTTAGTATACAAGCAAAGTATTAAACAGCCAGTTTTTGAAATAAGTAAAGCCCCGATAGTGTCATACTATTGGGGCTTTTTATGGCTCGCTATTCTAAAATAAAGGTTTACACCACTTCGCCGCAAACAAAGCCGCTCGCCCAAGCCCACTGAAAGTTATAACCCCCAAGCCAGCCGGTGACATCGAGCACCTCGCCGATGAAGTATAGTCCTTCTTGCAATTTACTTTCCATCGTTTTTGACGATACCTCGTCAGTATTGATGCCGCCGCGCGTGACCTCCGCAGTGCGATAGCCCTCGGTGCCAGAAGGTTTGAGCTGCCAGCCATTGATTGCTTGTCCAATTTTAGTCAGCCGCTCATCTTTTATGTTTGCAAGTTCGGTATCTTTGACGTCCTCCCATAGAGTTGATTGCAATGCTACCAGTAATTTTTTGGGTAACGCATGATCGGTATTGTCGCTTAGTACGGTGCGAATGAGCTGCTTAGGATGACTACTTTTATGAGTGAGTAATAGCGCTGTAATATCAAAATCGGGTAATAGGTTAATCTCGATAGTCTCTCCCGTGTGCCAGTAGTTCGAGAGCTGGAGCATCGCAGGACCGGATAGGCCGCGATGAGTAAATAGCAGTGGCAGCTTAAAAGAGGTGCGCGTATTACTCGCCACTACAGGCAAACTGATACCCGATAGCGCCCGCAGCAGCTCGCCAGTCTTGTCGGTAAAGGTAAAAGGCACGAGGCTCGCGTCAATAGATGTCAGCGTGTGCCCGAACTGCTGCGCTAGCTCATAACCCAGGCCGCTAGCACCCATCGTCGGAATGGAGAGCCCACCAGTAGCGACAACCAGAGACTCGCACTGATAGGTGGTTTTCGGGAGTTTTTGTGCACTGTTGGCTTCTTTTAGCTCTTTTTTACTCAGCTTTTTACTGGTAAATAATTGAAAGTGTTTTTTATTCTCACGTTGATGGACTGCAACTTCGTCAACTTGGGTATTGAGCCGAACTTGTACCCCAGCAGTAGCACATTCAGCGAGTAACATCGTGACGATATCTTGCGCTGAATCATCACAAAACAGCTGGCCATGCTCGCGCTCATGGTAGGCGATCTTGTGCGCCTCCACCATAGCGATAAACTCCCAACTGGCGTAACGGCTCAGCGCTGATTTACAGAAATGGAGGTTATCGCCGATAAAGTGCTCAGGCTCGACAAAGTAATTGGTAAAGTTGCAGCGCCCGCCGCCTGACATCAAGATCTTTTTACCCGCTTTATTGGCGTGATCAAGCACGAGCACGCGGCGACCGCGGCGGCCTGCGGTAAGCGCGCAGTAAAGCCCGGATGCGCCTGCACCTATAATAATGACGTCGAATTGACTAGGATTAGATAACTTGACTGCTGCCGCTGGGCTTTGCTGTTGACTCATGATGACCACTTAAAAATTGGACGAATAGATAAAAATTATGAGCTCAATTATATCATGCTAGCCGTTTGAAAATTTAAAAGCTGCGCTGTAATGACATCATATAAAACGTCTAAAATTATACGTTTTAAGCTATGTGTTTTAAGTTATGCGTCTTTAAGCAGACTCTCTATGTTGCGCTCATCGATCGCTTTTATATCCGCCAAATCGTTGTTTGCCTTTGTATACTGTTTATAAACAAATGACTAGCCTTAGTAAATGAGTGTATATTTTTTGTAGACAAGGATAATGAGTTGCTATAAAGTGAAAACACAGCATGATTTATTAGTAGCGCTTTTTTGTATATGTATCTTGTTCATTATTAACGTGTTTTATGGTTTGAACCTAAATAAACATTGTTCTTTAAAAGCAGTCTGATTAAAGAGTCGGTTTAGCCAACGACTGATTTAAACATTGCAACGGATAGCAATGCTAAGACAAAAGGGAATTTATGGATATCCTACAACTGCTCATTAGCGGGATTGCTAATGGTTGTATCTACGGGCTCTTAGCACTGGGTTTTGTACTCATTTACAAAGCTTCTGAGGCCGTAAATTTCGCTCAAGGCGACATGCTGATGCTCGGTGCGTTTTTGGGCATCGCCTTTATCAACACCGATGAGGCAAACCTGCCTTTTTTATTGGGCATTACTTTTGCCGCCGTCATTATGGGGGTATTCGGTTATCTACTGGACCGATTTGTACTTCGTGGTATCTTCGGTCAGCCGCAATTTGCTATGGTGATTCTGACCATCTCAATCGGTTTTTTGATCCGCTTCGGCGCAGGTGTGGTCTGGGGACATAACCCCGTCTCACTACAAACTCCTTTTTCTGGCAAGATGTTGGCGTTAGGTACGCTGAGCATTGCTTATGTCGATATCATCATCATCGTATCCACCATCGCCTTAACCTCTATTCTATATTTCTTTTTTGCCCATACGCGGCTCGGTATTGCGATGCAAGCGAGTAGTCAAAACCAGATGGCGGCCTATTACATGGGCATCCCCGTCAAGCGCGTCAATGGTATTGTTTGGGCGCTATCGGGCGTTGTTGCTGCCCTTGCTGGCATATTATTTGCCGCAAAAGGGGCGATTGAGCCCTCTGTCGGCTTACTGTTTGGAATTAAGGCCTTTGCCGCAGCGGTGATTGGTGGTTTAGGCTCCTTGCCGGGCGCGCTGGCAGGTGGATTACTAGTAGGGGTGATAGAACCCTTTGCGGGACGCTATCTACCGCTAGGCCTCAGTCAGATTGCACCTTATGTGGTGATGCTCATTGTCTTAATCGTACGTCCAGGCGGGATTTTTTCGCAGGTCAAAGAGAAAAAAGTATAGCAGCTTTGATTAACTTTGATTAATAGCAGCTTTGGTTCAAGGATGACAAAGCGATCTCTAAACCATTTCAAGGATGAACACTATCAATGAAAGCCCAGTTTAAACACAGCTACGATCAAGATATCAATATCTTTGAAGACAAGCGTCAGCTTATAAAGTATGGCTTACTTCTCTTGCTCCTTATCATCGCGCCTTTACTGCTTAGTAATTATTATATTAGCGAGCTCAGTGCCATATTTATCTGGTCCATCACCGGCCTTGGTTTGATGCTCCTAACTGGGCATACCGGACAGGTCAGCTTAGGCCATGCTGCCTTTATGGCGATAGGCGCTTTTAGCCATATGGCACTGATGATCCGCGGTTGGAACTTTTTCCCCGCGCTGATTGCTTGCGCTTTAATTGCCGGGGTTATCGGTGCCATCATTGCCAGACCTATTCTGCGCACTAGCGGTATCTATTTGGCAATCGCAACGCTGGCTCTGAGTATCATCGTCGAAGATATCGCTATCGTCGCCGAACCCATCACGGGCGGCATCTCTGGTACCTTTG
The DNA here is from genome assembly GCF_051847575.1 of Psychrobacter sp. 1U2. NCBI lineage: Bacteria > Pseudomonadati > Pseudomonadota > Gammaproteobacteria > Moraxellales > Moraxellaceae > Psychrobacter > Psychrobacter sp. 1U2. Next base: position 19,937 of record NZ_JBPYDC010000005.1, on the reverse strand, counting down.
CTTCCCCCATTAACATCTTTGGGTTTACTATTGATCGTTACATCACCCCAAAAGCCTTTTATTACTTGTGCTTAGCACTAGTGGTGCTGATTACCCTTGGTTATATTAACTTGCTCAGAAGCGGTACGGGTCGTTCCTTTTTAGCGATTAGAGATAGTGAGGTCTCCGCGCGCGCCCTTGGTGTCAATGTACCGCAGGCTAAGACTTTAGCTTTTAGCCTGTCCTGTGCGATTACCGCTATCGGCGGCGCTATGTACGGGCATTTTGTGCAAGCGGTCAACTATGAGAGCTTCACGGTTATTATCTCTATCACCATATTACTGCAGATTGTTATTGGTGGTTTAGGTTCTATTCATGGTGCGTTCTTTGGCGCGGTCGTTGTCGTCTTACTACCTCAGCTGATTGCTATTTTGGGCGATATCCTTAGTGAAAACACTGGCGTTAATATTGCTAGTATTGCTGGGGTGGATACAGCGCTGTTCGCCTTAGTAATCGTGATTATGATCATCTACGAGCCGCGCGGCATATATGGTATGTGGATAAAGATTCGCACTTGGTTTGAGATGTTTCCGCTATACCGAAAAGGGCTGTTTCGCCGCTCCAAAACTTACTTAAAAACGGAGCGTATGCGATGAGCTTATTACAAGTAGATTCTTTATCTATCGCATTTGGCGGAGTCAAAGCCGTTGATAATGTCAGTTTTGAAGTGCAGGAGGGCGAGATATTCACTATCGTTGGCCCTAATGGCGCTGGTAAATCGACTATTTTTAACTTAATCAGCCGTTTGTACGAGCCGCTTAATGGTCGCATTGTCTTTGATGGTAAAGACATTACGCGTCTGCCGGCTCATGATATCGCCAAACTAGGTATCGCCCGTACCTTTCAAAACATCGAATTATTTGATCACTCAAGCGTGCTACAAAACCTACTTATCGGTCGGCACTCGCAGCGCAATACTTCTTGGATACAAGATTTGCTCTTTTTGCCAAAGGTGCGTCGTAGTGAGCGCGAGCATCGTCTGCAAGTCGAAAAAATTATTGATTTTTTAGAGTTAGCGCCTTATCGAGATAAGCTGATTGCCGGCCTGCCTTATGGGATTAGAAAAGTCGTTGAGATTGCGCGCGCTTTAGCCGCCAACCCCAAGCTTATTTTACTCGACGAGCCGGCCTCAGGCTTAAGCGTCGAGGAAACCTCAGAGATGGCATGGTGGATTGAAGATATGCAAAAGGATCTTGGCTTGACTATCTTGATGGTGGAGCATGACATGAGCCTTGTTAATCGGGTGTCAAATCGCGTGTTAGCAGTGGCCGAAGGTAAGTTTTTGGCGCAAGGTACCGCAAGCGAAGTGCAAGCGGATCCACAGGTTATTGAGGCTTATCTTGGTCAGGAGGGCGCGTGATGTCAACGGTCAAAAAAACCTTATCTTCTGCTGCACCTGCGACCGATATGAGCTTAGTCGATTCTGAAGTAGCAAACAATGTACTCGAAGTGCGCAACTTAGAATCCGCTTATGGCCCTGTTATGGCGCTGCGCGGCGTAAGCTTAGAGGTGCCAAAAGGTAAAGTTGTCACTATCTTGGGCGCGAATGGCGCGGGTAAAACCACTTTGATGAAGACTATCTCTGGCGTCATTAATCCTCGTAAGGGCGCCGTCTGGTTCCATGGCGAGCGTATCGATGGCACTGAGCCTGATCGCTTGGTCAAAAAGGGTCTTTCGCACGTGCCAGAAGGCCGAGAAGTTTTTCCCTTCTTAAACGTTGCCGAAAACTTAGCGATGGGCGCTTATACTCGGCGTGACAAGGCTGAGATACAGCGCGACGTTGAGATGATCTATGAGTATTTCCCCATTCTAAAAGAGCGCCGCGACCAAGCAGCTGGCACTATGTCTGGTGGTCAGCAGCAGATGCTGGCGATTGGGCGCGGTCTGATGTCACGCCCTTCACTAATGCTGCTAGACGAACCTTCGCTTGGACTGTCGCCACTACTAGTACAAGAGATATTTGCCATTATCCGCAGACTGAATAAAGAGCAAGGAGTGACCATTTTATTAGTTGAGCAAAATGCGCGGGTCGCTCTGTCAGCAGCGGATTACGGTTATGTGCTCGAGACCGGGCGTATCGTAATGGCAGGCTCAGCGGACAAACTGATGCACTCCGATGATATTAAAGAGTTCTACTTAGGACAAACCAAAGACAACACTGCGCCGGCCACTCGCTGGAAGCGCAAAAAGACTTGGCGATAACGATCATGACGACCTCCATCGATACTGTAACTGGTACTTTAACGAGTGATTCTTCTGCTCCTGCTGATACTCGCCGTACGATAAATAATGCTCCTTATGAGCATGCGCCGCAGCTCTTAGAGGGCTGTGATACCTTGACCAAACTTTGGCGACAGGTGTGCTTAGATCGAGGCGACAAAATCGCCCATCGCGAAAAAGCTTTTGGTATCTGGCAAAGCTACAGCTGGACAGATTATTATCAGCGCAGCTGTGATATCGGCATGGCGCTCGTTGAGCTTGGTTTAAACAAAGGTGACACCGTCTCTATCTTGAGTGAAGATAATAAAGAGTGGCTCTATTGTGATCTAGGTATCTGCGCAGTCGGCGGCATACCGAACGGCGTCTATACCACCGATAGCCCAGAGCAGCTTGCTTATATATTAAGCGACAGCCATTCTAAGTTTTTGATTGTCGAAAATGATGAGCAGCTGCATAAGTTTTTGGAGATTCGTGAGCAGACGCCCAATGTCAAAAAAGTCATTGTCTTTGAGGATAAGGGCCTACGTAGCCTACAAGACGATCAGGTGATGTTCTTAGACGAGCTGTATCTGCTTGGTCAAAACGTGGACCATGCCTTGGAGCGCTTTAGCGACTATATCGATCAAAGCACTCCTAACGATGTACGCACCCTGATCTATACTTCAGGTACCACAGGCGATCCCAAAGGCGCCATATTAACGCATGCCAATGTGCTGTTTGGACTAAGAAACAGTATTGAGGTGCTCACTATTTTGCCCATCGATGAGCAGCTGTGCTTTTTACCACTCTGTCACGTGCTAGAGCGTCTTACGTCAGTTGACCTGCCCATTCATCGCGGCTGTATCGTCAATTTTGCCGAGAGTACCGAGACGGTATTTGAAAATATGAAAGAAGTCTCACCGAATACCTTTACTGCCGTGCCTAGATTGTGGGAAAAGATGTATGCCGTCATCAGTAATATGCGCAGCGATGCGAGCGCGCTTAATGGCTGGGCATTTGATAAAGCCATAAAAGCAGGGTATGACTATGCGGATGTGATTATGGCAGGTAACACGCCTACGACGTCTCAAAAGCTGCGCTATGAGTTTTGGGACAAGCTAGTATTACGTAAGCTGCGCGACCTTATCGGCATGACCAATATCCGCCGTGCCGCAACTGGAGCTGCGCCCATATCCTTAGATATTATCCGCTGGTTTCATGCGATAGGCGTACCTATCTATGAAGGCTACGGTATGACAGAAAGCTCAGGGGTGATATCGATAAACACCCCTGCTGAGAACAGGGCTGGTAGCGTCGGTAAGGTATTGCCAAACTCCGAAGTGCGTATCGCTGATAACGGTGAAATACTCGTCAAAGGCGGTAACGTGTTTGCAGGATACTGGAACAAACCTGAAAAAACTGCTGAAGACTTGCGTGATGGCTGGCTACATACGGGCGATGTTGGCGAGTTAAAAGAAGGTTATCTATTTATTACCGGCCGTATCAAAGACATTATTATCACCGCAGGCGGCAAAAATGTTACCCCAGCTGCGATAGAGAGTAAGCTTAAATTTTCGTCCTATATCTCAGATGCCATCATCATCGGCGACAGGCGCAAATATTTGAGCTGCCTAATTATGATAGATCAAGAGAATGTCGAAAAGTTTGCCCAAGACAATCAAGTGATGTTCTCAGATTTTCGTTCACTGTGTCATGCGCCAGAAGTCATCGCTTTGATCGATGAAGTCATACAATCTGTCAATGAAAGCTTAGCGCAAGTCGAGAAGATTAAACGCTTTCGACTCATTGATGTGCTCTTAAACCCTGAAGATGAGGAGCTTACCGCTACGATGAAACTAAAAAGGAGTTTAGTTGAGAAAAAACACCATACGCTAATCGATTCTATGTACTGATTTAAGTCGTTTTCAGCACAGTTTAGCTTTATTAAATTTACCTAGTGAAGGTGTTAACAGTAATAAAGGTAACAAGAGTAATAGAAGTATCGAGAGTATTGACAGCATCAAACTAACAGCGACTTAAGTCGCAAGGAGACAGACAATGAAATGGACAGTCAAAACGACGCTAATGGCACTAACGGTTACCATAGGTTTGGTGGGCTGTAGCGACCCAAAATCTACAGAAGCGACTGGTACAGATGCTGAGACCGCCACCTCGACTAGCGATATACCCGTACAAGGCGTGAGTGATACGGAGATTATTCTTGGTAGTGCGAATGACTTATCGGGCCCGTTTGCAGGATTTGGTAATCCTGCGGTCGCTGGGGCTAATATGTATTTCGATGAGGTGAATGCGGCAGGCGGCGTCAACGGTCGCACCATTCGCTACATCGTCGAAGATCATTCTTATCAAGTACCAAAAGCCGTACAGTCTGCTAATAAGCTTGTGAGCCGCGATAAAGTATTTGCTATGCTCATGTCGCTTGGTACCCCGCACAACTTAGCGAGTTTCCCCATTATGGATCGCGCCAATGTGCCGAGCGTCATGCCGCTGACCTTTGCTCGCGCCATGCAAGAAGAGGGCGAATTTGATCGTCGTTATACTGCTGGTAGTACTTATTATGATTCAATTAAGCTTGGGATGGAGAATCTAATTGCCGAGAATAATGTAACGAATCTATGTGTCATGTACATCCCATCAGACTATGGCGAAGAGACCAATGAAGCAGCGATGGATATTGCTAACAATAACCCTAATGTCACGTTAGTTGAGGCCAGCTCGCACCGTCCTGATGAAACGGACTTTTCAGGTGCGATTGCCAAACTAAAAGATTCTAATTGCGAACTAATCGCTTTATCTTTAACCATACGCGGCGCTATTACCGCAGTCGGTACGGCTAACGCCATGGGCTGGGATGATGTGAAATTTATCGCTCCGGTCACCGGCTTCCACCCCGCAGTAGCCGAAGCTCCAGGCGGCGCTAGTGAAGGGCTATATGCGGTTTCTTATTATAATGATCTAGCACTAAGAGCTGATGAGCCTGAGACTAAAGCTTTTGTTGAGAAGTATGAAGCAACCACAGGGGAGGATGTATCAGCAGGCGCAATCCTCGGTTATCTCGCTGCAAAAGTAACTGTCCAAGGACTGGAAGCTGCAGGTCAGAACTTAAATGCGGACACTTTTAATGCGGGTTTAGAAACGGTTAGCTTCGTCGATGGGGTGACAGGATCTTCGGTCGCTATCACTCCTGAGAGTCATGTCGCGATTAATGACGTTTATTTATCACAAGTACAAAATGGTCAATGGAAAACGGTCACCCAGCTTAAATAACTGAAGTCAGTGTGACTGAATGCGTTAAATGCCATTGTACGAAACACAAGCCATACTTAAGTATGGCTTGTTTGGGTTATAGACTTTGGTTTTTATAAGCTTTGAGTTTTATAGGTTATGACAGTCTGATTTTTAGGTGCACAGTTGTATATTGAAATTGTTGTCATTCATGGTCAATGGCTTGCAACCTTCTTCCTTATTTGCCAAACTAAGGTTAAACGTCATACATTATGGACGATGACTCTGCATTACCGATATAGACGTGTGGCTGTTATCAATCGCGATTTATAGGGTAATCATAATCAAAAAGGAAGATGACCATGACCCAAGAATCGTTTTCTATTCCGGCTGAATTTATCGCCACTGCTAATACTAGTCCTGAAGAGTACCAGAAGGACTATCAGCGTTCCATTGCTTCGATTGAGGACAACGATGCTTACTGGGCCGAGCGCGCTGAAGACATTGATTGGATCACCAAACCTACCAAAATTGGCAATGTCAGCTACGACTTGGATGATTTTCGTATTAAGTGGTTCGAAGATGGCGAGCTCAATATCTCAGTCAACTGCCTCGATCGTCATCTAAAAGACAATCCTTACAAGCCTGCCATTATTTGGGAGGGCGATCATCCCTCTTTGAACAAAATTATCTCTTTTAAAGAGCTCCATGCCGAGGTATGCCGCTTAGGTAATGCGATGCGCAACTTAGGAGTCAAAAAAGGCGACCGCGTGACCCTTTATATGCCGATGATACCTGAGGCTATGGTTGCTATGCTGGCTTGTACTCGCATAGGCGCGGTGCATTCAGTAGTCTTTGGTGGTTTCTCTGCTGAGAGTTTAAGTAGCCGCATCGTCGATAGTCAGTCTAAACTAGTGATTACTGCCGATGAAGGCTTACGTGGTAATAGCCGTACGCCGCTCAAAGCCAATGTCGATCGCGCTTTGGATGCCGAAGGCACTGACAGTGTGGAAAACGTCATTGTCGTACACCGTACTGGCAACTCAGTGCCGATGAGTGGTCGCCGTGACCACTGGTATCACAACCTCATCGAAGCGCAAAGCGAGCACTGCGAACCTGAGGTCATGAATAGCGAGGACCCGCTGTTTTTATTATATACTTCCGGCTCAACGGGTAAGCCAAAAGGCGTCGTCCATACTACCGGCGGCTATATTGTCTATGCGCTATCGACCTTTCGTGATGTCTTCGATATAAAAGACGATGACATCTATTGGTGTACCGCTGATGTCGGCTGGATCACCGGCCATACTTATGCCACTTACGCGCCGCTAGCCAATGGCACCACGACGGTGATGTTCGAAGGGGTACCAGAATATCCCACTTGGGCGCGAGTCGGTAATATCATTGATAAGCACAATATCAGTATATTATATACCGCGCCAACCGCCATTCGCGCGATGATGAAAGAGGGCGATGCCTTTGTCCGTGAGTCAGACCGCTCAAGTTTACGTCTGCTTGGTACGGTCGGCGAACCGATCAACCCTGAAGCTTGGGATTGGTACTATAATGTCGTCGGCGGCGCGCGTTGCCCTATCGTCGATACCTGGTGGCAGACAGAAAACGGCGGTGTTTTACTGGCGCCTATTCCAGGCACAGTTGCGCTCAAACCGGGGGCGGCAATGAATCCGCTATATGGTATTGAGCCTGCCATCATGGAAGATGATTATGAGCTTGAGGGACCCGCTTCAGGTAATCTAGCTATTAGTAATAGCTGGCCGGGTCAAATGCGAACGATTTATAATGATCATGCGCGCTTTTTGGAGACTTATTTTGCCGAGTATCCGGGTTATTACTTCACTGGGGATGGCGCGCAGCGTGATGAAGATGGTCACTACTGGATCACAGGGCGCGTCGATGATGTGCTCAATGTCTCAGGGCATAGGCTCGGAACGGCTGAGATTGAAAGCGTCGTAGATGAGCATCCCTCTATCGTAGAGGCTGCCGTGGTCGGGATGCCGCACGAAATACGTGGCATCGGTATTTGTGTTTTTGCGATCTTGAAATCAGGTGAGAGCGCAGATGATAGTCTGAAATCTGAGCTCAATCGCCATGTACGTACGGAGATTGGCCCTATTGCCAACTTAGATGCTATCTTTATCGTTGATGCTCTACCCAAAACTCGCTCTGGCAAGATCATGCGTCGTATTCTGCGCAATATCGCCGCCGGTCAGTATGTTGGGCTTGGCGATTTATCAACGTTAGCGGATAGCTCAGTCATTAATAAGTTAATCGAAGTGGTCAAGTCAGAGCGCAAAGATTGCTTATAGTTGACCATGTCGCTATTAGACACTCAAAACAAGTTATACTGTTTTAGTAGACCTAAAAAGTATGGTTGATGCACTTTAAAAGTGACATAGCGCTACTAGGCTAAATCTTACTTGCGTGCTGTTATCACAGAGGCTGCATAAAATTCATCCCAGTAGCGCTTTTTAAGCCATAACAGTTTTATATTTAACTGACTAAAACATGGTTTTTTTGAGTGTTACTTTGTTCTGAATTCTATACAGTCCCTAATGTACTGCTCGCTAGCTTGGTTTTTTATTCTCTCACAAGGTTTTATTTTCATCATGACTGACCACACAACTCATAACGAGCAAAATAATAATACAAAGTTAACCGCTAAATCCTCTTCTAAAATAGCCATCATTGGTGGCGGCTTGAGTGGTCTATTTACGGCCACTTTATTAGAGCGTAAGTTTGCTCAGCATCAGCATCAGCATCAGCACTCAAATCTACAAATCACCCTCTTTGAGAAATCGCGCGGCGTAGGACGGTTAGCGACTCGCTATCGCAGCGATACAACGACAGGTAAAAACTGGCAGTGGAGCTTTGGCGCGCAGTTCTTCACAGCTAAGACAGATAGCTTTCAGCAGTTTATCACTCCTTGGTTAGACTCAGGGCTAGTGCAGCCGTGGCGTGCGCAAGTGGTCAATTTATCCATCGCTAATGAAGAAGGTCAACCACCGCCCATCGAGCAAAAAGAGCAGTGGGGTACCGAGCAGCCTCGTTATGTTAGTACACCAAAAATGACCAGTTGGGGCCGAGCATTAGCCGATCAGCTGCAGCAGGCGACGATACAGTTCAAAACTCGCGTGGCTCCTTTTGCTCAATACTCCAATCTGCAAGCAAGCGAGCCGACCGAGCTTTTTGATGATAATGGCAATAGTTTAGGTCAATTTGATTGGGTCATTTGTACCGCGCCTAACGGCCAAGCGGCTGAGCTAATGGCAGATAGCGGCTTCACGAATCAAGCAAAGATTATGCAGCCCAAAATGCTGGCTTGTTATACCTTAATGCTTGGCTGGAATGATGAGTCAAAGCTACCTGATAGCTTAAAGCACTCAATTGATAGTCAAGATATAAAACCGTGGGATGTTGCTTATCTACGAGACTCTATCCTGGCTAAGATATTTGTTGAGCATCACAAGCCTAATCATGAGGGGCTATTACCAAGCGTCACTATGCATGCTGACAATGATTGGTCTGAGCAGCAAGTAGACCAAGATATTGACGAGATAACCGCTCAATTATTAGCAGCAGCAAAAAATGCGCTGAACTGGACTGAGCAAACCGCGCCGAGTCAGATTGACTGTCATCGCTGGCGTTATGCAGCAACATCGATGGCGTCAAATGACGAAGGTGACGCGCAGCCGTTAGGCGTCTTAGTAGACAAAGAACAGCAATGGATAGTTAGTGGTGATTGGTGCGGGCGCGGCAATATTGAAAGCTGCTATCAGACGGCCGAAGAGGTGGTAGAAGTAATTGCGGCGACTTTAGAGGTGTAGAATTTTAGAGATTACTTATAGCTTATCTCTAAGCTTTGCTGGCTTTGATATTTTCAGTATAAAAGTAAAAAAAAGCCCACAGAGGAGGAACTGTGGACTGAGGAAAAAGGTCATTTCGCTGTATAACCAAGCTTATTAAGGCCTGACTATAACTTATTATTGTTTGCTTTAACCGCCGCTGATAGATCTATTTACAAACGGTTATATAGTTAAAGATAAGGCCTATCGCTGCTAAATCAATTGTTTCTTACATCTGCTTACAACTTATAGTGAACACTTGTACCACTGCTTTTAGCTGTTTTAAATAGAGCTAATCAATACTTAAAATTATCGAAAATTAGAACCAATAAGTGTTTTTCTGTCTATCCCATACTACCTAAACGTTTCGAATACTCTGATATAGATAAGCGAAAATACAATTCATGACGACAAGCCTAAAAAATGCTAAGCTAGCGCCCATCATTATGTTGATATAGAACTGGTTTTGTCATGACCGAGACTACAAAGTTGCACACTCCGCCATCGCCGCCGATGCAAAATGATAAAAGCATCTTTAACTTGCCTAATAATCTAACGATTGCGCGGATTTTGATGATTCCACTCTTTGTGGCGATTGCCTATTGGCCGCCAGCGATGGGTATTGGTATGCCCGCCATTTCGGATAATGCGATTGCGCGGGTCGGTATGAGCGAATTTAGCGACAGTTTGCTACGCCATTTATTATTGACAGGGGTGTTTATCATCGCCGCGATTACCGATTGGCTCGATGGCTATTTTGCGCGTAAGCTCAATGTCATGTCCGCTTTTGGCCGTTTTTTAGATCCGGTCGCTGATAAGCTCATGGTCGCTGCTGCGCTCATTATTCTAGTACAGTGGCACCCAAATATTATTATGGCGATAGCGGCGATCGTGATTATCTCGCGCGAGATTGCAGTGTCAGCGCTACGCGAATGGATGGCAGAGTTAGGCAATCGTACGAGTGTTGCTGTCTCTTATGTTGGTAAGCTTAAAACCACCTTTCAGATGGTTGCTATTACCGTATTACTACTCAATTGGGAGTCGCTCGAAACGATCGGTTATGCGTTGATGGTAGCAGCGGTGATACTAACGCTTTGGTCGATGATGATTTATCTAAAGGCGGCTTGGCCGTATTTAAAGCGCAGTGGTTAACAGCATTAGACCAAGCTCATACCTTTCATTTCTAAATTCAAATAGTGCTCACTAAAACGCCAGTAGCGGTCAATAACGGCTACTGGCGTTTTTCATTAAGCAACAAGTCTCTTTTAAATAAAGCTTGTTTTGTAAAGTTATAGCTCTATAGAGAAATTATCTCCCAAGCTTTTTTCAATAGCATTATCGCTCACAGCAGCAGCGGTCATCTTGAAGGCACTGGCGATAGCATTGCCATTAGCCCAATATTCTGCGCCATGCGGAACGACTTTGATTAGCTGCACTTTTGGGTCTTCCTTACCTTTTTCAAAATAAGCGTTGTACATTACCGACCATAGTTCATCTAATTTTTCCTTGTCTTCGACCAGTTCTGCTTTGCCGGTAATAGACAAGTATTTCTCATTATCTTGGGTAACATAAGCTAAGTTTACTTGCGGGTTTTTTTCGATATTATCGACCGCCTCAGAAGGCTTGTGACCGATAAACCAAATCTCCTTGGCACCGATACTGGTCTCAGTAGTATTCATCGGGCAAGAGTGCAAGTGATCCTCATGAGTGCGAGTCGTCATCATGGTATATTTAATCTCGTTGACCATCGCTTGAATGGTATCCATTTGCTGTTGTTTACTCATAGTTATCATCCTTGTTAGTTGTCTTTAAAATTATAAAATCTATCTTTATTAATATAGCCAAATCGGGCGCTAGTGCGCTACAGAGAGTCTGTAAGGCGCTGTGAAAGTTTGTAATTTTAGCGCGGCTTAATAAGCTAACTAATAGCATCAGCTCAACGTAAATAAACACCTAAAAAAAACGCCAGTAAGAAAAATCTTACTGACGTTGTGATAATGTTTTTGCTAGTGGCTATTGACAGCTTATAGCTCAATATTAAACTGCTCGCCAATACCTTCAGCGGTCTCGCCATCTTGTACAGCAGCAGCAGCCATTTTAAACATATTAACCGTTGAGCTACCACTGATCCAGCACTCTACGCCATGTGGAACAACCTTAATCAATTGTACATTAGGGTCTTCTTTACCGTGCTCGAAAAAGGCATTGTCTACTGGTGACCAAAGCTCATCTAGCTTGGCTTTATCGTCCGATAATTCAGCATTGGCACTAACTGATACATAATTCTTTGCGTCTTGACTGGAATACGTTAGACCGACCTTTTTATTATCCTGAATATCTTTGACCACATCTGAGGTTTTATCACCGATGAACCAAATCTCTTTACCACCGATACTCGTCTCAGTCGTCGTCATCGGCCAAGCATGAAGATCGCCTTTTTTATTAATAGTAGTCATCATAGCAAATTTTATGTCTTTAACGATCTCTTGTACTTTATCGATATTATCTTGCTTACTCATAATATATCCTTTTTCGTTAAAATTATTGAATTGTTTTACTTATTGACGCTTTATAGCATAGCGACAGTTGCCTATATAGATATATAGCTTGCCAGTAATGCGATGTGAAAGTTTGTAAGCTATATAAGGGTTCAGTAAAATATAATGGCGATTGAGCGAAGAGCAAATAGTACGGCTTTGAGACTGCTTATTTGGCCTCTTCTTGTTATAATGCAGCGACCATTTACTTTGCATGGCAGTAATGCCTGTTACTGCTCATATATTATGGAATATGCCTCTATGATGACCATCGCCGGACAGCCGTTTTTGACCGATTTTCAGACCCAGCAACTTATCAATCAATTTGCGCAAAAAACCGATCTAAACGTGACCCAAATCAGTACTCAGCAGGTTTTTGTACTCTCAAGAGAGCTCTTGGGTGAGGAGCAAAAAAAGGCATTGGATCTGCTAGGGGTAAAACAGGAAATCTCTCTAGAAACTGCTACAACCAATCAAATCCAAGTCATCGTCAGCCCGCGCTTCGGCACTATATCGCCATGGGCCAGTAAAGCGACCGATATCTTCAATAATTGTGAGCTGAAGATAAACCGAGTTGAGCGGGTGATTGTTTATACGTTAACGCTAGCAGGCAATGCTAATGAGAAGCTATCAACTACCGCTGAGCGTTTATTATATGACCGTATGACGCAAAGCTTGGTTTATGATTTAGAAAAGGTTGGCCAATTATTCGATGATGAACCGCCAGCGCCATTGAATCATATCGATGTGATGGGTGCAGGAAGAGAGGCTTTAGAGTCTGCTAATATGACTTTTGGTTTTGCCTTATCGAGTGATGATATTGATTATTTGCTGCATGCTTACGTTAATGACTTACAGCGCAATCCCACCGATGTTGAGCTGATGATGTTTGCGCAAGCCAACTCTGAGCATTGCCGTCATAAGATCTTCAATGCCGAATGGACGGCTGATGGTGAAGTACAGCCAAAATCACTGTTTCAGATGATTAAGAATACCTATCAGTCAAACCCAGAAGGCATCTTGTCCGCTTACAAAGACAACGCGGCGGTGATGGCAGGGGCTGAGGGGATGCGTTTTTACCCAATGCCTACCGACGCTCAAGACAGCACTTCAGCGCATCCGTATGGCTTTCATCAAGAAGCTATCGATATCCTGATGAAAGTCGAAACCCATAACCATCCAACGGCGATTGCGCCTTATGCCGGTGCAGCAACGGGCGCCGGTGGTGAGATTCGTGATGAAGGCGCAACCGGTCGCGGCGGTAAGCCAAAAGCAGGTCTGACCGGCTTTCATGTCTCTCATCTTCACATTCCAGAGCTGCCTGAGAAATGGGAGCAATCAGGGCAAGTTAGCACCCAAGATTATGGCACGCCGGAGCGCATGGCAACGGGCCTTGAGATTATGACGGAAGCGCCACTCGGGTCCGCTAATTTCTCCAATGAGTTTGGTCGTCCGAATCTATGCGGTTATTTCCGTAGCTTCCAATTAGATACTTCAGCCGCCAAAGACGGTAGCAAGATGCGCGGCTATCATAAGCCGATTATGCTGGCGGGTGGATATGGCAATATCAAGCGTAACCTAATTGAGAAAAATCCGATTCGTGAAGGGGATTTATTGATCGTCCTCGGCGGCCCTGCCATGCAAATTGGTCTTGGCGGCGGTGCAGCCTCTTCGGTCGATAGCGGCTCGCTCGATGAAGGTTTGGACTTTGCTTCTGTACAGCGTGATAACGCCGAGATGGAACGTCGCTGCCAAGAAGTCATTGACCGCTGTTGGGCCCTTGCGGGTAATGATATTGAGACAAGCAACAACAGCGCGGATGGCAACCCAATCGTCTCCTTGCATGATGTCGGTGCAGGTGGTCTATCAAATGCTATGCCGGAACTGGTCAATGACCATGAAATGGGTGCGGTGCTCAATTTGCGCCATATTCCATCGCTAGAGGCGGGCATGTCACCGATGGCGATCTGGTCGAATGAAGCGCAAGAGCGTTATGTCCTTGCCATTCGCCCAGAGAGTAAAGCGCAGTTTGACGCGATTTGTACACGTGAGCGCTGCCCGTATGCGATATTAGGAGAAGCGACTGAAGTACGTCAGTTGACGGTCAATGATGAGCTATTGGACGATCAGCCTGTCGATATGCCGATGCAAGTCTTGCTCGGTGGTACCCCAAAGATGCAGCGTAGCTTTGAGGTACAAGCAAATGAGCTAGCTCCATTAGTACTTAATGATTTTGACTTGACCGAAGCGGTGACGGACGTGCTGCGTCATCCGACGGTCGCTAGCAAATCGTTCCTCATTAGCATCGGTGACCGCTCTATCACCGGTATGGTGGTGCGCGATCAATACGTTGGCCGCTATCAAGTACCCGTCGCCGATTGTGCGATTACTGCGTCAGGACTCATAGCGCTTGACGGTCAAGTGATGACCGGCGAGGCGATGAGTATTGGTGAGCGTACGCCGGTGGCATTGATTGACCCCAAAGCCTCCGCGCGACTAGCGGTCGGTGAAGCCATCACTAATATTGCCGGCGCGCGTATCGCCCAGTTATCAGATATCACCATGTCAGCGAACTGGATGGCAGCGTGTGGTGAAGACGTTGAAGACGCAGCGTTATTCGACGCCGTATATACCGTTGGCGAAGAGCTATGTCCAGCGCTCGGTATTGCCATCCCAGTGGGTAAAGACTCGCTATCGATGCGTGCCAATTGGACAGACGACAACGATAATACAGATAAATCAGTCGTCTCGCCAATGAGCTTGGTCATTACTGCCTTTGCGCCTGTCGTCGATGTGGCAAAAACGCTAACGCCTGAGCTTATCAACGGCAATAGTGCTTTTTATCGTCTTGACTTATCGAGAGGTAAATTGCGTTTGGGCGGCTCTATCCTTGCACAAACGGCCAGCCAACTCGGCAATGAATGCCCTGATCTGGATAAGCCCAGCGACTTAGTTGATTTCTTTAACTTCATTCAAGCCGGTAATGAGCAAGATATCATCAGTGCCTACCACGATATCGGTGATGGCGGCCTGCTCGCGACTATTGCTGAGATGCAGTTTACTAGCCGTCAAGGTATCAAACTGTCATTGACCGATGACAATCTACTCGGTCAGCTGTTCAGTGAAGAGCTCGGCGCGGTCATTCAAGTGTTGCCGGAAAACGTCGCTGCTTTGATGGATCTGGCAGAAGAGCATAATGTCAGCGATATGCTTAGCCTCGTCGGTCAAAGCTCGGAGGAAGATAGCCTCATCATCCAAACGCCACTGCATCAAGGTGATAAAACTCTGCGTTTCAAGCGCTCCAAGCTGCAACAGCAGTGGAGCCAAGTCAGCTATCAAATCGCCCGTCGCCGTGATAATCCTGACTGCGTGCAGCAAGAGTATGATCTGATCTCTGATGCTAGCTATAAAGGTCTAACCGCTGCGCCAAACTTCGATCTCAATCAAAAGGTTGAAACGCCGTACTTAAATAGCCGCGAAGACAAACCAAGAGTTGCTATCCTGCGTGAGCAAGGCGTCAACGGTCAGCTCGAGATGGCAGCAGGCTTCACCCAAGCAGGCTTTGAAGCGGTCGATGTGCATATGAGCGACTTGCTAGAAGGTCGTATTAACTTACGTGACTTTGATGGTCTGGTCGCTTGTGGCGGCTTTAGCTACGGTGATGTACTGGGCGCAGGCTCAGGTTGGGCCAACTCTATCTTGTTCCATGATGAATTGCGCATGCAGTTCGTGCGCTTCTTCGCGCGCCCTAATACTTTCTCACTTGGCGTCTGTAATGGCTGTCAGATGATGGCGCAGCTCAAAGACTTGATCCCAGGTGCGGAGAACTTCCCACGCTTTATCGCTAATGAATCGGCACGTTTTGAAGCCCGTACCGTCAATGTCAAAGTCGAGCGTACTAAGTCTATCCTGTTCAAAGGCATGCAAGACAGCATTTTGCCTATTGCCGTCGCCCACGGTGAAGGCCTTGCCACCCTTAACGCTACTGAGATTGATGGTATGGCAAAACACGGTCAGCTCGCGATGCGTTATGTCGACAGCCAAGGTCATCCAACCGAGACCTATCCGCTCAATCCTAACGGCTCCATCGGTGGCGTCACGGGCCTGTGTAGCACCGACGGCCGCGTCACTATCATGATGCCGCACCCTGAGCGTAATCTAAAAGCCTACAATCACAGCTGGAAACCTGAACAGTGGGATGAAGACGGCGCATGGATGCGGATGTTCCGTAATGCGCGGGCTTGGCTACGATAGATTTATCTGGTCTTTGATATTTGTTTTGGACATAAAAAAAGGTGGGCTTCGGCTCACCTTTTTTTCATGTTTAGCGCTAATATATATATATTTGTTTTTCGCTTTAGTAAAAAATTAATTTTAACTTCTGAACTCTTGAAAAGGATGCTATATGTCAGAAAAGTTTGATAGCTTCTTGAATAGGCTTCGCCCTCTATCTTACCATGTTAATAATGAGCTTAAAGAAACCTTATTTAAAAATGAGGCGTATTTAGATAACCGCTCAAGTTTTCTTGAAGCAAGTGTAGTTTCTTGGTCAAACTCCTATAAAAAATATCTATTACTGTTAGTTATCTTATGTCTTATGGTGGGTGTGAATGCATATCTTTGGATGAGCTATATAACAGCTTACTTTCAAATTAAGAAAGAT
Organism: Psychrobacter sp. 1U2; assembly: GCF_051847575.1. NCBI lineage: Bacteria > Pseudomonadati > Pseudomonadota > Gammaproteobacteria > Moraxellales > Moraxellaceae > Psychrobacter > Psychrobacter sp. 1U2. The sequence goes on along the minus strand of NZ_JBPYDC010000005.1, from coordinate 3,390 downwards.
TCTAGTTTGTTAGGTATATTATTGACTGGTCAGATTACGATTGTAGGTCTAATTTACCCCTTAGTAATTTCACTTGTTAGTATTTTATTTCAAGACAAAGCAGGTAAAAAAATTATTTTTTCTTTATACCAAAAATATTCTGGTTTTATGTTTGCTGGTTTGAGTGGTCTATCATTAGCTATCATTCTCGCATTTAGCTTAATTCTTAATGCAGCTTTAACAGATAGATTAAGTTTAATATTAAATACAACCTTAACTTTTTGGTTTGTTTTCAACTTATTTCTAACAGTTTGGTTTTTTATTAAAACATTAAGCGTTTTAGATGAAAATAAAAAAGATGAGTTTGTTTTTCGATTTGTAACAAATGAAGTTTGTGAAACTGATCTGAAACAGCGGATACGCAGCGTATATCTCAAAGGGTTATTTCAGTATAAGCTTTTAAGAAACGGTAACGATGATGTGTTGACGATCTCAAATGATTTAATATCGAATAAATACGATAAGGAAGTTAGATATGTAGCTGGTAGGTATAAAGAGTTGCTTAATATTTCATTATGGAAGATAAATTTAGCGATATGGTTGCAATCTAATATTTTAAAAAAATCTACAGATATAAATAATATTGAATCAAACAAGTGTAAATTCTACGTCTGTATTCCTGAGTTCACAAATGGGGATAAGAGTGTAATACTAACAAAATATTCTGGATTTGATATAAATATTTTAGTATCGCTTTTAATAAAAAATTCTGTAAGATATGAGAAAAAAAGTAATAAAACAGACATTAGCATATCATCTGCTTTAGAGGCGTTTACTAGTCCTATTTACACTGCATTGAATAACAATGATGAAAGTCAGTTTGTTGAGTCATTGGATAGACTAGCAAGGTATCACATACAGTTAGCTGAGGTTTTATCCTTTGAAAACCTTGATGGAAAGTATGACAATTGGCTATTACTAAATGAAGGTACTTGGGGCTTTTCTTATTTTACGAATTTTATGAGAACATATTATGTTCTGTTGAAGCAAACTATTGATAAAATTCCCAGTAATACACAATACTTCTATCATAGCCTACGCTTTTATCGAAAAATTTTCTTCGAACAGAAATATATAACTCAGTCTGAAGCTGAAACAGTCCTCAGAAATACGTTATATCTTTGGGTTGCTCTTCTTAAATGGAAAAACCTATCTGATAAAGCTGATGTAGCAGTTAGTGATGGTTTTGAAGATTCTATAAATAATTTTGTATCAGTATGGGAGGAATGGAAAAATACTTATATTAAACATAAGTACAAGGAAGTCGATAGATCTTATAAAATATTATTTGAGCACTTAAAGTACACTGCTGAAATGGTAGTTGAGTCATTAAGCTTCGATAACGACTATGCATTAAGCTGGTCTACTGATATGTTAATTCATTGGAAGAATAGAACTTTAGATGTGCAGACTTATAATGAAGAGCACTTATGGCACTCAGGAGTCATTGATATTGAAATGATATTTAATGGGGATACCGACTTATGGCTTAAGATTAGAAAGGGAAGCGATAAAAATTTAGAGTCAGCTATTAATATAGCTCTAAAAAATGCATATATTGATACAAGATTTCTAATAGTATGCTCTATGTTGGCGAACAGCGAGAATATTTTAAGAGTAAAGCCTTATATTTATGCATTACTAGAAGAAAAAAGAATTCATCCTACTGGTACTCATGACATTAAAGTTAGAAGTATAAATCAAGCTAGTCAACTGCTAGGTGTTTATATTAGACACAAAAAATTTCACTCTGGCGGTGTAGAGAGTTATTCTGGATGGCAGGCTAAGTTAACTGAAAGCTTTAGTCGTAAATTTAGTCAAAAAATGGTTTCTGGTAGGATATACGCAGGATGGTATAACGTCAGTATAGATAATGAGTTTGTTCAACTAATTGTTTCTTACTCTTCAGCCAAATGGAAAATATCTGGAGATTGGTTTGATGTTTTAAAGTCGAATGTTTACAGCTTCTCAAACAGAAAAGACATGATTCGTAGTTTTAAAGCTTTAATTGAGATTGCTCAAAAAACGTCTGAGTACAAATTATTATTTTCTGAAACAACAACCGATAAAGTGATGAATTATCGCACAAACTTTATAGAGTCAATGGAAGAGTTGATTTATGAAATTGAGCAGATTAATAATAATTATATTATAAATTCTGATATTGATAAAATAATGCTTTCTGAAATAGCTAAAGTGGCATCTAATGACTTCATAGCCAATGAAGCGAAGTTTCCACTTAATATATTCGATGAAATAAAAAAAGAGAAAGCTGGACTTATCAGTAGCAACAGAGTTATCCAAGAAAATTTTGAAAAATCTTATATTATGAGCGAGGATGGACCTGAAATTCATAATATGGTTGATTCTTGTGGTGAAATGATATCAGATTACTTGAGAAATATTGTATTAAATACTGTGGTTCGAACTAATGTAACAGACGAACTATGCTTTGAATCTCTTGAGAGCTTGTTGTTTTATATTTCAAATGAAACTAAAATGCCTGATGCTGTTCTTCTATGTCACCAAAGTATATCTGAATTAATATTTGACTTATTAAGTGAAGATGAACAGAAGGTCGAACAGTTTAAAATTACTAAGATCTATTCAGAAGAATACTTCTGCAAAATTGGCGATTGTGAGGTTTATAAGGATAGTTTTAATATCGTAAACTCATGTATTTTGACAACGAAAGACAGATTTAAAGACTTAGTTCTCCAAGACTTTGAAGATGATAATATCGTCAATGTTGTGTTCGATGAGAATGAACAGGATAAAACAAAGGGCGACTTATCATTTGATTATAAATTAGATATTGAAACTGACGAAAATAAATCATTCATTAAACTAAATTTGATTCCAGAAAATATCGAGAGTGATGAAGAAGTCGTTGAAGAACATATTGATGATATTAATCAAGAAGAATTGAACGAAGATAAAACACTATCTAGGCTAGATAGAGTCTTTAAATTTATTTCGGCATATCGAAGGTAGATAGCCTAGGGAGTTTCCCAAAAACTGTGTAACTGCTTATAATCCATTAACCGGAGAATAAGCAATGACTAACCAATCTGATATCAAGAAACTGGCCGAGCAAATGGCTGGTAGCATGAACAGCTTCGATGACATTAAAGACTTCCAGAAGCAGCTTATGCAATCTTTTATCGACACTGCCTTAGAAGCTGAAATGGAAGACCATCTTGGCTACCCCAAGCATGAGAAAGCAGACAAGCCTAATAAGCGCAACGGACACACTAAAAAAACCGTCCGTAGCGACACAGGCGATCTTGAGATATCCACCCCAAGAGACCGTGACGGCGCTTTTGAACCTGCATTAGTGCGTAAGCATCA